>CAZRGJ010000688.1:0-1811 GCA_964599445.1 uncultured Planctomycetaceae bacterium
GACCCTTTACATAGTGTTTTAACGACTCCAACGTTTTCCAGAATTTTTTAAGTTTTTCCTTCTGCTTCATCGTTTTCCCCCTTTTTACACTCTCTTTTTCACAAAAAAAAGCCGCAACTTCAGGGCAAATCCCATCCATTTCGGCTCTTTTTTGCATTATTTTCTTTTATTTATTCATCACGCAGACTTTCGCAAGGTCGGTGAAGAAGTTTGGATACGTTTTCACCGTGCATCCCGGATCCATGATCGTGACCCCAGGCAGCCGCAGACCGGCCAGCGCGAAACTCATGGCCATTCGGTGATCCCGGTACGTCGCGATCTCCACCGACTGCGGGACGGCGTTCTGCGAGATGGAGATGGGCTGGATCGTCATTCCGTCCTCGAATTCAGCAGCTTCCACGCCGAATTTCCGCAATTCCGTCACGACGGCGTGGATCCGGTCAGTTTCCTTGACGCGCATGTTCGCAACGTTTCGTATCGTCGTCGGCGAGTCGGCAAACAGGGCCGTCACGGCGAGTGTCTGCGCAGTGTCGCTGATGAAGTGCATGTCCGTATCGATCCCATGAAACACATCATCAGGTTTTCGGCTCACCCGGATAAAATCGGGGCCATACTCGACCGAGCATCCCATTTTTGCGAGACATTCACAGAATCCCACGTCCCCCTGAAGTGCGTTTTTCGAGAGATTACGGACGGTGACTTCCCCCCCTGCGACCGCAGCTGCGGCAAAGAAATAGCTGGCTGCGGAGGCGTCCGGCTCGATCACGTATCGGCACCCGCAGTATCGCTGACCGGCGGGGATGACGAACGTTTCCGGCTCCGGTTCGTGCACAGCCGCTCCGAATCCGTTCATCACCGCGATCGTCATGTCGATATACGGACGCGAAACGAGACCGCCGGTGACCTGGATCGTCGTTTCACTCCGAGCAAACGGCGCAGCCATGAGCAGACCGCTGAGAAACTGGCTTGAAATGTTTCCCGGAATCACGGCTTTCCCCCCAGGGATACCGTTCGCGTGCAGAAGGACGGGCGGGCAGTCGTTTCCAAATTCGCTCTCGACAGAGACTCCGAGCTGACGTAATCCGCCGATCAGGTCCCCGAGCGGCCGCTGCCTCATGCGCTCCACGCCGTCGAGCCGGAAATTACCGTGCGCATTGGCACACATCGCAGTGAGAAAACGGATCGTCGTGCCGCTGTTTCCGCAGAAAAGCTCCGTCGTACCGGGGTTCTCGAGACGGTTTCCTCCCGCCACCCGGATCGACGCGGTTTCCGGATCATGCGCGAGCACCACGCCCATTTTTCGCAGGGAATCCATCATCATCTGCGTATCTTCGCTGTCCAGTGCCCCCTCAAGGATAGACTCTCCGTCGGCAAACGCCGCGATCGCCAGCGCACGGTTCGTAATGCTCTTCGACCCCGGCGGAGTGATCTCCGCACAAATCGGGGAAACGGGCTGAATGGTGATGGAATTCGTGTCGGTCTGCATGTCAAAATGCTCCTGAAAAAAGATAAACGGTCAAAACGGCTCTATTATATATCGAAATCGCGGAAATGTCAAGCAATCTCCGGCATAAATACCGACCAGGAATACAAAATACTCCCAAAAGGCCATTTTCTCATGAAAAAAGAGGAAATAACGCAGCCTTCCACACAAAGACATGTACCGTTTCCGTTGGGCACTGGCGCGGACGCGCACACAAAATTCCCCTCCCTCGGAGGGGTGGCTCGCGCAGCGAGACAGGGTGGTTGGGTGAACCTTCTAGGGCGTGTTCACTCAAAAAACAAACAAATTTTGTTAAGCAGCCGATGAA
>CAZRGJ010000689.1:0-1806 GCA_964599445.1 uncultured Planctomycetaceae bacterium
CGCAGGGATTGGAGATCTGGCTGGAAACAGACTACGGGAATCCGATCTATCCGGGCGGGGGAGACTGGGACCTTGGTGCCGGATTTCCCGTTTCGGAAGAAGGCCTGGCCGCATGGGACCGATGGGTCGAGCAGCTTGCGCTTCGGTATCGCGGAAAGGTCCGTGACTGGGCGATGTGGAATGAGCCGGACATTTCAGGCAAACATACGGCCGGAAAAAAGAAAACTCCGGAAGAGATCGCGCAGTTCAACATCCGGACGGCAGAGATCATCCGACGGATCATTCCGGACGCACGCATCGGTGCGCTTTCTCTCGCGACGAACAGTCCGGATTTCACGAAAAAATGCCTCGACGTCTTCCAGCGTGAGGGTAAAATGGAGCTATTCACGTGGCTCATCTACCATGGCTACGCGCACAATCCGGACACATCGTACGGACGAGTTCGTGCGCTTCAGGAACTGGTCGACTCTTACCCGTACCGTCTGATCCTCTGGCAGGGCGAAAATGGCTGTCCGTCGGAAATGGCCCATAAATTCGCACTTTCAAACCATCCGTGGAGTGAGCTGACGCAGGCAAAATGGGACGCTCGCCGAATGCTCGGAGACCTCGGAAACGACGTCGTCTCCTCGATCTTCACGATCTGCGATTTCGACCACAAGGGGCGCGAGATCAATCGGAAAGGTCTCCTGAAGATCAACGACAAAACGTCGCTGGCGAAGGTGAAGCTCGCGTACTATACCGTCCAGAACATTGCGTCGCTTTTCGATCTGACACTCACTCGGCAGAAAGACTATCCGTGCGCATTCACCGAACTGGAACCGGAAAAAGCTGCACTGGCTCCGGAAGATACGAAAAAGGCTGGCGAGATCCCGTCCGTCACGTGGTTCGCTTTCCGGGATGCGGAACGCGATGAGGATCTGCTCGTCTACTGGGATGGACGCAGGATCCCTTCCGAATCGAACGCAGCGCGAAAGGTCCAGCTTTCCCTTCCAGACACCCATTTGAAAGAACCGGTCCTCGTGGACGTGGTTTCGGGACGAATCTGGATGATCCCGCGGGAAAACATGGAGCGTACCGGCGGCACACTGACCATCCGCGATTTTCCCGTTTACGATGCGCCGCTGGTCCTGACAGAAAAAGCGAGAGTCCGCCAGTAGAGAAATCGGAAAATCGCGGATCCTGACGGAGAAGGCAGGAATCCGCCAGCTGAAAAACCGTGAGTCTGCCGAAAGGAACACAAAACGCCCCGAAAGCCATGAAAATCACACACTGGATCTCAAAATCGATCCGATCCCTTTGCGGTTTCTGTGATTTTCGCGTCTTCCGGGGCGCGATCTTTTATTCACTCAGTTGGCCGAGGCCCAGATCTTCATCTCAAACGGAGCGAAACGCACATTTTCCGTGGTCGGGCAGGGGAGAACTTCTCCATTTTCTGCGTTAAGCCAGAAAGCAGCTCCGTCCGGCAGGTCCGAGAGCGAAACCTCCGCTGGTTCTTTCGTTTCGTTGAAGAGCAGGAGGCAGTCCGTTCCCTCGATCAGGATGTGGCGGATCCGGATCCCGGACGCGTTTTTCCCGGCGATCCGAACCGGAACGCGGCCATTTGGTCCGGCCTTTTTCGAAACCGACTGCGAGGTCAGCGTTCGGATCTTCTCGACGTACCCCGGCACATTCCGACCGTCCCAGCGCACAAGACGTCCATCTTTTTCAAGACGGCGCACAGTCTCGGACTCCCAGAACCCCGGAGGCACCACATTATCGCCGACCGGCGCAACGACGGCACGATAGGTCATTCCGGCCAGATGGAGT
>CAZRGJ010000690.1:0-1797 GCA_964599445.1 uncultured Planctomycetaceae bacterium
TCGGCCAGCCTGACCATAGCGGAAACCTTTGGGGTTGAAGCTCCCCGTCCACCATTCCATTTCCTTCACCGGGTCGTCGGTTTCGCCGTGCAGACAGAGGATCGCCGGGTAGAGCCGGAGCGGATCGTATTCCAGAGGGAGCTGGACCCAGTACCGGATCGGCTGCTCATCGACGGTGGAGGGGGTCTGAAGGCGGAAGAAACCGTCTTTTCCCTGCCATTCGTCCTTTCCGACGCGCACCGGCGGCTTCATGTGCGAGAGGATCGCCGAGACGATCTTCACCGACCCGGCTTCTTCCTGCCGGAATCTGCGGAATGCCTCTTCACGGGCCAGGTCGCTTTCCGCCTCCATGTAGTTCTGGATCAGGTCTCGGACACGCACTGCCGAAACTGCCGTCACGAGCCGATCCACGGCATTTTTGCTCCCCATCAGCCAGCACGTGACTGCGAGAGCCGTCCGCTGCTGAACGTCTACGCCGTCCACGTCCATCATCGATTCAAATGCCTCCATGCGCGGAAGCGTCGCGTAGTTCACCGACTCCAGGATCTCCACGAGTACCGGCTTCAGGACCTCGCGTGTCTGTTCGTCCTGGAGTTCCTTCCAGCATTTCTGGATCCCGGCGATGAGCTTTTCGATCCGTTCGTCCATCGCAGCAAATTCCTTCTTCATGTCGTCGACCTGAATGAGCGTTTCGCCCGCGACGCCCTTCGTCGGGAACTGCGCGAGCATTTCCTGAACCAGCGTGTACTGTCCTTTCGACTGCCGGAATTTCAACTCGTTGAGCGCACGTTTTGCCGAGAGCTGACGCACGATCGCCAGCGTCGGCGCGAGTTTCTTTTTGACCGATTCCGCATCCTCGCCGTCCGCCTGCTGGATGACCCGGTTCAGCTCATACGCCGCCAGCTCGTACCGTTCCGCCTGAATGAAAAACCGCGCGATCTTCTGCGCCGCTTCCAGTTCCGACCCCTTGCAGAGACGGATCGCCTGTTTTCGGAGAATCGGGAGAAGCTGCTCGACCGGAATGTTTGTCGTCGCGACGCGCATATCCCAGATGAAGTTCGTGCATTCGATCTTCGTCCAGAACGGCGTGATCTCCGTGATGCACTGGATGATGTCCCGCGGTCCCTGCATCGTCGCCATTTGGATGGTCCTGCGTCCGAATTCGTCGAACGGCTCCTCTTTCAAAAGAAGTCCCATCCCCTGGATCGCCGGTCCGCTTTCAAGGATCTTCTGCCGAAGGATGAATTTCTCCGGAATGACCTCCAGCTCGGAATTTGAGAAAACGTCTGCGACCTGCTTTCTCGGTACGTACGTCCTGCGCAAATTATCGTCGAGAAAGACGATATTCAGCGGCACGATCTGTGATTCCGCACTCGCATACTGCGGCAGATCGCCGAATTTCGGAAGCATGCCCTCTCGTCCGAGCAGATGCCTGCCGTCCTTGAGCAGAATGTCGGTCGCGCCGACCTCCGTACTCATCCAAAAGCCGCAAAATGCCGTCAGCAAAAAAATAAAAGCCGCGTGGATCTTCATGATTTCTGGGTCGGAAAATGATTGGAAAACGATTTCGGAATTCCGGAATAAAACAGGATAAAAAAAGGGACTCCTTTTGTTGAGTATAGCGAAAATCGTTCCTTAAGTCAAGAATGTTCCTGCAATTTCACCCGAAAATCGGAAATTTTTTGGTTCATCCGGCAACCGAGTACCAATTTCACCACAGAAACATCAAAAAGTTTTTGAAGGGAGTGCGGCAATACGGTCACGGAGTGACCTTTGCCGCTTTGATATTCGGCGATA
>CAZRGJ010000691.1:0-1794 GCA_964599445.1 uncultured Planctomycetaceae bacterium
AGATCATCGCGCCAAGGCACAGAACGTTCGCGTTGTTGATCGCACGGCACATTTTCGCGGCGAAAACGGATTCCACGACGGAAGCGTGAATGCCGGCGAAACGGTTCGCGACGATCGACATTCCCATACCGGAACCGCACAGCAGGATACCGCGGGCCGTCGGGTCTTTCTGGAGCTTTTTGCAGGCGACCGGCGCACAGTCGTAGTACGCAATGTCCTGCCCCTTCTGGGAACCGACGTCTTCGACTTCGTATCCGTCCGCGATGAGCTTCGCTTTGATGGAATCTTTCAGATCGACCGCAAACGGGTCAGCAGCAATGATGATTTTTTTCATGTTCTTTTTCTCCTCGGAACTCGTTTTGGTTTGGGAATTCGCAGCACTGACTTCTTTTTCAGAATTCAGAGGCAAAGCCGCCGCAGTCGTGACCGCCGCAGCCTGAATAAATTCTCGTCTGTCCATGATCTTTTCCTGTCGGGGTGGGAGCAATTCCCGAATTTCTCCCCGACACCGCCGAAACACATCGCATTCAGGATGCCGGAAGTGAAATTCAGGAAAACTAAAATCACTTTTATTTTACCCGCTTTTCCGTTTTTCCAGAAGGGGGGAGGGGCGAAAAAACGGAAAGTTTTCGGGAAAACGGACTATTTTCCGGCTTTTTTCAGCTCGTCGATGTAGTCCGTCATGATGTTCAGGACCTCATCCATGTAGAAATCGCGCTCGATCTCGTTCGCTTCGTCGGTCAGAGCCTCTTCCAGCTCTTCCTCCTCGTCGGTCAGAACATCCGCTCGTTCCGCCATGAATTTTTCCAGATTCAGAGTCACTTCCTCCCTGTCCTTGATCCGGCAGTAGAAATCGATCTTCTTTCCGAGTTTCCCGAACTCTTCATTCGCCTTCACCCGGTCAGCTGAACGCACAGCCAAAGCCTGGATCATCGCAGATTCCGGACCGGAAGTCCACTTTTCGATCTCCTGCGCCTCGATCTGGTCAAACTCAAGCGAATAGTCCAGATCCGCTTCGCCAAGGTCCATGTGCGTGGTGATGGCGGGGATCTCAATGTCGGAATTCACGCCGCGATTCTGCGTACTGTCGCCCAATGGACGATAGAACTGCTGAATGGTGACTTTCAGCGCACCGAGTTTCGTCGAATCCGTCCCCAGAAGCCGACGGCTCAGGTATTCGACCGTCTGGACCGTTCCTTTTCCGTGCGTCGTCTTGTCGCCAATGATCAGCCCACGGCCGTAGTCCTGGATCGCGCCCGCAAGGATCTCGCTCGCACTCGCACTCAGTTTATTGATCACGACCACCAGCGGACCGTCCCACGCCACTCCGGACTGGAAATCACGATACGCACGGCTCTTACCTGCCGAGTCCTTCACCTGCACGACACAGCCGTGGTCAATGAAAAGGCCCGTCAGACTGATCGATTCCTGCAAAGAACCGCCCCCATTGTTGCGGAGGTCCAGCACGACCGCTTCGACCCCCTGCGCGTTGAAATCATCCAAAATGCGCTTCACGTCCTGAGTGGAACTCTTTCCTTTTCCAAACAGATGATTCGCCTGCATGTCGAGGTAGAAGCTCGGCAGATTGATGACGCCGATCTTGTACGGTGTTCCATCCGCTTTTTTGCCGGCTTCAAAAACGACGCCCTTCGCCTCGGAATCCTTCAGCTCGATATTCGAGCGGACGATCCGGATGACCTTCGTCGCGGAACCGTCTGCCGGAATGACTTCCAGACGCACGACCTTTTTTCCGATTTTTCGCTCCAGCTTGTCTACCTTTTCGCTGTTTCCATC
>CAZRGJ010000692.1:0-1789 GCA_964599445.1 uncultured Planctomycetaceae bacterium
GTACTGAGTATCTTCTTCCATATTCCATGCCGTCGAACCAATATTTTCCCCCGTTTCGGAAGCCGCCCGGCCGCTCCAGGTCTTATAGCTGCATGAAACATTTTTAATAAAATTGGTCGAATAATTTTGCAGCTGCGGCGTGATCCTGTAGCTGTTTTCGTGCCACAGAAGGCTCCAGTCATCTCCGCTGTCGGAAACACTTTCCCAATAGCTGTCGCCGGGAGCTTTTTCCTCGATAGTGTATCCCGTGATCCGGTCACTGTAAACTTCGATCGTCCAGTTTTCAGACTGTCCGGCCGCATCATAGGCGGTCACATAGATCATTGCGCTGCCGACATTGCCGGGTTCGGAAAAGTGAATGTAGAGCGTATCACCTTCAAGCCGGGTCTTGTTTTCAGACATATCCAGAACGCCGTAATTGGATACATAGAATGAATACGTCAGATCATTGGGAGCTTCTTCATCTGAAAAATACTCTCCCAGATCGATACTAAGATTGTCTCCTACACTATTCGCGTCATGAAAGATCTGCGCCAACGTAGAACCTGTACTGGTGGTCTCAAGTGTTGGTTTTTCATCATTCGTGATCGTCACTGATGCGCTTGTCGAGCTGCCGAGCACGTAATTCTGGCCGTCGGTCATGGTACGCGGACTCAGTGAGAACGTGACCGTCTGATCGGCTTCCGTCCAGCCAACATATGGATTCAGATAGATCTCGATCGGACCGGTATCATTGGCTTCCCATGAAATGCTCGAATTCGAGTACAGCGCACTGGAAAAAGAACCGTCCGCAAACTTCCGATGCAGCGTATAATTTCCTCCGCCGTATTCCTGACCGATGTACTGATCCAGAACGTCAAACTCGACGGAACAGCTCATTTGGTACTGATCGTTCGGATCTGTCGTGCCGGTCCGCGTCAGGACAAATTTCGGATAGGTCACGCTGGAATCCCACGTTTTTCCGCCGCTATAGACCGTCCCGTCCACACTGGCGGATTCGATGATCGAATCTCCAACCTTGGAAAGACTGACCGTCCAGGCATCATT
This sequence comes from uncultured Planctomycetaceae bacterium, assembly GCA_964599445.1. Classification (GTDB taxonomy): domain Bacteria; phylum Planctomycetota; class Planctomycetia; order Pirellulales; family Thermoguttaceae; genus RGIG3701. The sequence continues at coordinate 1,048 of CAZRGJ010000692.1, forward strand.
GTCGAGAATATAAATAGCATGGGTCCTATAGTAGTAATTGATAGAATAATCCGGCTGGTCTTCATAAGAAATATCATCTACAAGCGTCACATTATACCATTCGTAGGAATCTTCCACATAATTATCATTTACCGTCTGGATCGTGATCTGGACCGTCGATTCCCCTGCCGCAAACGTGACGCTGTTTGGAGCCGTCAGCGTTCCGGGATTCAAAACATCATATGACTCGGCAACCTGCGGCCCATACGAATAATCCTGCGCATAATAGACCGTCAGTGCCTCTGTCGTAATATCGCGCGTCAACGTCAGAACAGCCGTACCGCCTTCCGTGCAGGAATCATAGCCGTTATATTGAAAACGGATCGTCGGTCTCTGTTCCATGTCGTTCGCCCCAAGAGTCACGAGGACATTTTCGATCTCAGAAAAATCATTCTGCACCGTTTCCGGCGAATAGGCGACACATTCCACAGGTTCGAATTCCGCCTGCCAGACGAAAGCATTCGCGGGAGCCGCACATAAAAGCGTGCGTTCCTCCAAACATTCCAGACGGCCCAATTTAGAATTCCTTTTCCCTCCTTTCCAGGTTTTCTGATGATTCCAGGAGAACAGTTCACACGCACGATTCCAAAGTGACGTCATGGGACCCCTCCATAGGGAAAAAGTCAAGATTCGCAAAAAATCAAACCGAATCTTCTGCACAAAATTCAGTTTAACATTGCGAAAACACCATGTCAAGGGGGGG
>CAZRGJ010000693.1:0-1783 GCA_964599445.1 uncultured Planctomycetaceae bacterium
GTTCCGTGTGGCTCGAAACGGCAGTACTGGAAGCTCCGAAACATTCCAGCTACTTTGCGGATCCCAACCTTCAGCTTTCGCAGGGCCATATTTTCATCTCAAGTCTGGACGGCCAGATCTTCAATTACACACAGCAGAACGGGACATGGAAACTCGCGCAGACCATTACGCCGGGCAATCTGCTGCAGATCACGGACCTTTCCATCTCGGAAACCAGCGGTCTTCGTCTGGCGGCAGCCATTACGGTCGGCACGGATACCTCCTTCATCCAGGAGTACGCCTACACTGGAGAAGGATGGACCATGATGTACACCAACACGCTTTCGACTCCGGTGACCTCCATCGCACTGGGAAGCGAAGTTTCTCTGGCCGCCATGGGGATCGTTTCAAATGAGCAGACCTCTCCCAAACTCGCGCAGTGGGGGAGCCGCCAGGATTCCGATGCGTTCCGGTTTACCGCCGACTCGGATTCGGTTCAGCTCTCGGTCAGGAATGCGGACGGAAGCGCATTCACCGGACAGTTTTTCCTCCTGGATGCCAACGGTGCTCTGCTCGGCAGCGCGAATCAGACGCAATTTTCAGGCCTGACCTCCGGTGCAGAATACACGATCCTGCTCGTGCCGCAAACAGAAGGACAAAATGAACGCTATGTTCTGTCGGTCAGCAGTCTCAACACGCAGCCGAAAGCTGCCGCCGACGTTGGAGCGGGAGCACAGCTTTCTGCTCCGCTCTCCTCCGTAACGCTCCAGCTTTCAGAAAACGCAGACATTTCCCGTCTCTGCACGGCAGATGCCTTGCGTATCGTCAGCATTCAGGATCCGTCCGTCATCCATACAGCCTCCGGGATCCGAATGAAAGAAGGAAACTGCGTGGAATTCACGTTCGATACCCCGGTCGAAGACGGAACCTGGAAACTCCAGCTTACTGACTCCGCACTTTTCTCGATCTCCGGAGAAGCTTTTGCGCTCGCAGAAACCGCGTTCTCGATCGACTCGATCCCGGCAGAGATCGTCGATTTTGAGATCGGCAGGACGGACGGAAAACCCAACGGCACCGTAAAGATCACGTTCTCCGAAAGCATCTTCAACGCTCAGATCGAACTGACCGGAATGCTCAACGGTTCCATTTCCTTCACGAAAGCCGAGATCTCCGGAAATGTCCTGACGCTCCAATACGATGCCGCCAACCTTCCCGCCGATGCGTACACGATCCGCCTCTCCCGATTCTGGGACCTTGCCGGAAATCTCACAGAAGTCACGGACGAAACGGGGACCCGCACTTTCGGCATCACGGCACCGGCGGCTTCCACTCCGGCTCCGCTTCCTGAAAGTGCGTGGAACCGCGACGTAACGGATGGTTCTTTTGCCTTCACGGCCTACCTGAACGGCTACGTTGAGATCGGTGCTCCGATCCGGTTCCAGGTCACTCTCAAACCTGGCGAAACGCTTGACTTCCGCTATCCTCAGGATGAATTTGGATCCGGGATCACGGCATCCTGGGAGGTCACGTCCTCGGATGCATCCGGTACGACGGGCATCGTGACGGTTTCGGCAAACGGAAACGGGATGCTTGGCGAGGCTGGATCCGGCGGTACGGTCTTTGTGCTGACGCTCCTGCGAAATACCCAGGATGAAGTCTCCGAAGAAACCGCATCTTCTTCCGGTATGGAACTGACGTTCGCCTCCATTACGGTCCCGGCTTCTGCGGACTCTGCCCCGACCGCCATTCGCCAGGCCACCGTCACGGGAAAACTCACCGCGCTTGGTGAGACCGACTCGTACCG
>CAZRGJ010000694.1:0-1780 GCA_964599445.1 uncultured Planctomycetaceae bacterium
CTATCGTTGCGATATTGGAAAGGTCCACGGTTTGTGTCACCACCTCCACGGTTTGTGTTGTTGTGGAGAGTTGTACATCTTCCGGAGTTGCAAAACCCTCGGCGGTATTCCATCTGGAATCGCCGTGAGTCTGGAGTTTCACCATGGCTTCTGCCAGAAGATCGATCTTTGCTTCGAGGTTTCCGATCGCTGTCTGAAGTGCGGAGATAAGCGCGTTGGTCCAGATGCAGGAACCTTCTGAAGTTGACGTTTCATTCAAAACCAGCTGTGCGAATGAATCTGTTGAAAGCTGGGCATAATTCTCAAGTCCGAGATCTGCGTAAGTTGCCATAAATGGATTCCTTATGAAAAAGGGAGCCCGAAGGCTCCCCGGTTTCGTAGTTTCTAACGTTTCAGACTCTGCGAGATATTCACACGCGGCGCGGTTCTCTTTTCGGGCGGGAGTGCACGCAGGAGCTGTCTCAGACTCTGAAGTGTGGATTCTTTCGCGAGGTTTTCAAGTTCGCTGGACTTTGCAAGTCCGGAAAGATCGACACCTTCCAGATCTGTCAATGTTCTGGACTCTGCATTCCAGACCGCTTCGGCGACTTCCTGGGCGTTTGGAACTTCCAGTCCGTCTGCATCCACCCGGATATTGACATCCTGCGGGGTTGCGAGATCTGCCAGAGTTCTTCCTGCCGCGAGGTTTTCCAGGTCGGAACGTTTCACAAGTTCGGAAGTATCGACACTCAGGGAAGTATCCAGTTTACCAAGGATTGCATCTTCTGCAAGCCGGACATCCCGAACGGTTGCGATCTCAGCCAGATCGGAGACCTTCGCGAGGTTTGCAAGCTCTTCGGACTTTGCAATTCCGTCGAGGCTGACTTCCGGGTATCCTGTCAACTCTCTGGAAGTATGCGACCAGACGGCGTTTGCGATCTCGGCAGGATCGACATTTACCGTAACTTCACCATCTCCGGAAGTTTCATTCTTCGGAAGGTCTTCGATCTTCTGCAAGATGTCCTCCCTGGCAGCATTCACACTTTCGGAAGTAGCCAATCCTGTGAGGTCTTCCTTCCTTGCGAGGTTTTCGAGGTCGGAGACTTTTGCAACTTCGTCAGGATTGATTTCCGGCAGGGCTTCGATGCTGTCGAGGATAGCGGCTTCGGCAGCGTTCAGACCTTTCGCGGTTGCCAATCCTTCGAGGTCTTCCTTCTTCGCGAGGTCGGCAAGGTCGTCCTTCTTCGCGACGTCGGAGAGATCGACGTCGAGCGAAGTGTTCAGCTTCGCGAGGATGACTTCCTCGGAGGCTTTCACATCTGTCGGGGTTGCGAACCCTTCCGGAGTGGCGCACCCGGCGAGAATTGCATCCTTCGCAAGTTCTACATCTGCCGGGGTTGCGAAACCTTCCGCAGTTCTGCACTCTGCGAGAATGGTATCCTTCGCGGCTTCCACATCTCCGGAGGTCGCCAACCCTGCCAGATCGGAGACTTTCGCAAGGTCTTCAAGGTCGGAGGCTTTCGCAAGATCCGAGGTGTTGAATTCCGGGAAGTTGATATTTTCGCCGGAAGTCAAGGTTCTGGAGGTATTCGACCAGACAGACTGTGCGATCTTCGCAGAATCGACTTCGACCGTAAGTTCTGAAGTTTCGAGCGAAACGCCTTCGGCTTTCACAGTTCGCGAGCTGGAATCTTCGCCAAAGTTCCACACCTTTTCAGGAATGGCATTGACGGCAGCTTCCACATCCGCCGGAGTTGCGAAACCTTCCGGAGTTGTGCACTGTTCGAGGATGGCATTCTTC
>CAZRGJ010000695.1:0-1776 GCA_964599445.1 uncultured Planctomycetaceae bacterium
CGCGACGGCACTCTTCGAGAGCCGTCTGGCTGCCCGTCATGTCATGAACGGCCGAGAGGGAAAAACATTTTGGAAATTGTTTTTCCCTCTGGACTCCCTTTTCAAAAACTTTTTGATGTTCTGATCTTTGCTGCTTTTAGCGTTTCCCAAGGTGGATCTCATACGCCAGCTCAAGCGTTTCTCCCGCCGGGATCGTTCGCGGAGCCGTCAGGACCGGGCACGGATTCACGAAGCAGTAGTTCTCGCGATGCTGGGCGTAAAACCGCGTTTCCGGCGTCCCCTTCAGGACCGTCATGCGGACTCCGAGTCCCGTTTCCTTTTCACGGTACTCGATCCAGCTTGCGGACTTCTCGCGGATCTTTGCCATTTCCGTCTCGCCGTTTTCGCACTTCAGCTCGAAAGCGGAAAGCGTCGGCGACATTCGGAACGCCATGCCCGCGTACCCTCCGCCATGACGGTGCGGCGGCGTCCGGTCCAGCGTCACGTCTTTCTCACCAGCGGTAAATCGATGGCAGGACGTCATCGTATACGAACCGGTCTCATCCGGAGCGGTGAATGAAATGACGCGTTCTTCGCTCAGGACGATTTTTTCCGGATCCCGTGCGTCAAAGTAGACCAGATGGAGCGTCACTTCCGCCGACGCGCCGTCAAACTTCACGGAATGATCCGTCAGCTTCGTTTTTCCATGGGACGGCTCCCAGTAGTTCACGCCGTTGAGATACTTCCACGAGAACCACGCGCCGAGATGCCAGACGTGGTCCTTCGGGCGCAAAAGCGCAACGTCACGGCCGTCCGGAAGGCAGAGGGGACCAATGTGCGGTTTTCCTTCCGGAGATTCCAGATGAAGCTCCCAGACTGTCTTTTCGCCGCAGCGAAGACGGACGGTTTTTTCCGGAGTCGTTTCGCAAAAATACGCAGTCTCCGGATCTGCGCACTGTGCGGCGGGAACCGCATTTTTCGAAGACGCCGTTTCTTCAGCATACGTCAGAGCAGCGTATTTCCCTGCTCCCAGAACCAACACTCCCGCAAGAGCTCCGGCCCAAAATGATTTCATTCTCATGATTTTTCGCTTTTAAAAATTTCCAAACATACAAAATACGGACGATTGGTCAGCAGACCTCAAAACCTTTCCGCTGTTCACGACTGATGAATGAGTTGGCCTGCGCGTCATTCACGAACTGCTCGGCAGCAGGATCCCACTCAAGTGTGCGTTTAAGCCGCATCGCAATGTTCACGATATGGCAGGCCGTCATGGTGCGCGTGTGCGTAAAGACGTCCGAAACCGGCTCTCCGCCCTCGCGGACACAGAGATAAAAATTCGTCATGTGATCCGTGACTGGCTTTCCTTTGAAGATCTTTTTCAGCACCGTCTCGCCGTAAAGTCCGCGATCCCATTCTTCCTCGATCGGTTTTCCGGTGATCCTGCCGCAGTTGACGAAAATGCGGCCTTTTTCTCCCTCAAAAAGGATCCCGTCATTCAGACGCGATTCAATGTCGATGGCGACGCCGTTCTGCGTACGTGTTTTGACGTAGAAATCATACGGCACATTGTAGTAGTCGGAAGCTGTTGGGAAACCGTCTTTCATTGGAAGCGGATACTTGCAGTCGGACGGATCGACCCATACGATCCCCGTATTCGGCTGATCCTGCCCTGTCGCCCAGAGTGCCATGTCGAGATAGTGCGCACCCCAGTCGGTGATTTTTCCGCCCGCGTATTCAAACCAGTTGCGGAAGAGCCGATGGCATCGCTGTGGAATAAAGGGGAATTCCGGAGCC
>CAZRGJ010000696.1:0-1769 GCA_964599445.1 uncultured Planctomycetaceae bacterium
GACCCGACGCTCGAGGATTTTCTGGAACGACCGTGCGGCCGAGGAGTCAACCTCATGCGCTCATTCATGTCGTCCGTGGAATTCAACGAACTGGGCAACTCCGTGACGCTCGAGAAATTCCGCTCCAATCCCCTTCCGGAACGTTTTCGGAAAGAGGAAGTGCCGGAATCTTCCGAAGCGGCTGCCGCAGTTCCGCCGACGGCCGAAACGGTCCAGTCTCCGTCCCAGGACGCGGCCGACGAAGACCTTGATGATGTTTCCGCTCTTTGAGCCGGACATTCCCCGTACCCCATGCTGTAAGGAAAGCGGTTCCATGCGGAAATTTCCGAAGCAGGGATCCAATATCAGAACACTAATGAACCGGCAGGGCTTTCCGCTTTTGCCAGACTTGACTTTAAGGAGTTTATTTCATGTCGGAACTTCGGCACATTTCCATCAATGTCGTCAATGATATTTGCGTCGTTCATCTCCTCGACAACCGGATCGTGGACGATATGAACATTTACGAGCTGGGTACGGAACTTTTCGCTCTGGTGGAACAGAACGGCTACGAGAAGATCCTCCTCAATTTCTCGAACGTCGGTTTCCTTTCCAGCGCGGCTCTGGGCAAGCTGATCATGCTCTACAAAAAAGTCGCCGTCCGCAGCGGTGTGCTGAAACTCTGCAACATTACCCCGGACATCCGCGAACTGTTCACGATGATGAATCTGGACCGTATTTTCACGATCTGCTCCAACGAAGCAGACGCACTGGCTACGTTTTAAAGTTTGACCGTTTTGGTTTCGGAATTCCCAAAAATCATGAAAGACTGGCGTTCGCTGTATCCGTTTGAATCCCATTTCCTTGATCTCGGTGCCGACCTGCGTCTGCACTATCTGGATGAAGGTCCGCGGGATGCTCCGGTCATTCTCATGGTCCACGGGAATCCGACCTGGTCTTTCTACTGGCGGAATCTTGTTCTCGCTTTCCGGGAAAAGTACCGCGTCATCGTACCGGACCATCAGGGCTGCGGGCTGTCGTCCCGTCCGCGAAGCGGGGAGTACGCCTTCACGCTCGATCAGCGGATCCGAGATCTTACGGCACTGCTTGATGCTCTGGATCTGCGGAACATTACGCTGCTGGCCCATGACTGGGGCGGAGCCATCGGAATGGGAACTGCCGTCAGAAATCCGGAACCCTTTACCCGTTTCGCGCTCTGCAATACCGGAGCGTTCCGGTTTGCCCGGATCCCGTTCCGCATTGCGCTGTGCCGGATCCCCGGTCTGGGACGCCTTGGGATCCAGGGATTCAATCTTTTCGCAGGCGCGGCCGTCTGGATGGCGGTCGAAAAACCGCTTGCTCCGGAAGTAAAAGCGGGACTTCTGGCTCCGTATTCGTCATGGAACGCCCGGCGGGCAACGTGCGAGTTCGTGCACGACATTCCGATGGGGCCGCGGGACCGAAGCTGGGAGACGCTCTGTGAGGTGGAAAATGGTCTGGCGCAATTCCGGAACCATCCGGTCTGCCTGATGTGGGGGATGAAGGACTGGTGCTTCACCCCGGCATTCATGGAGCGTTTCCAGGAATTTTTCCCGAACGCGCAATCCTACCCATTCCACGACGCCGGCCATTACCTCATCGAAGAAAAATGGGAAGCCATGGTCCCGATCCTCTCGAAATTTCTGGAAGAGAAATAAAAACAACGCAGACGTCCGTGAAATCACGAACGCCTGCGCTGCGGTTCACATAGAGAATTACGAAAATCTGAGTGACTCAAATTTCCGGCGAAC
>CAZRGJ010000697.1:0-1769 GCA_964599445.1 uncultured Planctomycetaceae bacterium
GACGGAAAACGAATTGCGCACCATCATCTCTCCGTACCTTGAGCAAAAGGTCTCGCTTCAGGACCTCTACGAAATCGCGCACCGGATCGACCTTCTCTACGACGAAAAAGGGATCCTTGGCAGAGTCCAGATCCCGCCGCAGGACGTGAAGAACGGAACCGTCCGAATGCGCTTCATCGAGGGGCACGTCGGCAGGGTCCAGATCCGGCAGGAACGTCCGTTCAGACGCGGCGGAAACACCGCGAACGGCGGAAAAAACGGAAACAGTGCAGGCAACAGAAACGGCGATGATGCGGAATTCACGATCTACGATTCCCGAGAAAATACCGACGGCTGGCAGGATCGGCGGCTTTTTCAGCCTTTCGTGTACAGACCGCACATGATCGCACACCAGTTTTCAAGCCGGGAAGGAGACCTGATCCGCTCCAAACAGATCGAGGAAGAGCTTCTCCGCTTCAACATGGTGAATCTTCCCAAAATGCAGCTCGAGCTGACGGCAGGTGAAGAAGTCGGCGAAACGGACCTGATCTACCGCCTCCAATCTCCGAAACCGGTTGATCTTTCGGTCTACTGCGACAATTTCGGGCGTCCGACTACCGGAGAGTACCGGATCGGCACGATGATGAACCTGAACAATTTCATGGGACGCGGAGACCGATGGTTCCTCAATATGATCGCGTCGCCTGATGGGGATCTCGCAGATACGTACGTCGGCGGAAATGTGCCGATCTTCTCCAACGGTTTCGCATTCATCGGCTCTTTTGAGTACACGAACTACGCATTGGTCAGCGGCGATTTCAGCGTTCTGGAAGTGGACGGCTGGTCCCGCAAAGGAGATTTCGGTTTCTCGCTTCCCGTGTGGGTCTCGCAGGAACGCCTCGTGCGCGTCTATGCGAAGGGGATGAACTACGATTCCCAAAACTACTTTACCGGCGTTCCCCAGCATCATTTCAATGTCCTCTCCGGCATCGTCGGGATGACTTGGGAGCGGTTCGGCACGGATCTCTACCAGATCTTCGATACTTCGATCTCCACAGGACGCGAGATCAACGCAAACGGCGACCATCATCGCTACACGCTCTGGCGCGGAAACTGGACCGGCGTGCGGAAACTCTCCGAAAACTGGAGTGTCGTCGGACGTCTCGGCTTCCAAATCGGCTCGAGCAGGGAACCGTCCATCGAAATGTTCCAGATCGGCGGCATCGCCAGCGTTCGCGGATACACGGAGGGGATCCTGGCCGGGGATTCCGGCTACTTCCTGAATCTGGAACTCCACAGAACGCTCCGGACCTGGCAGTACCGAAGGGCCTTTACTCACGGCGATGAACCGCTCTGCGACAATGCATCGCTCACCATGTTCACCTTCCTCGATCATGGCGGTGTCTTCCCGTACAAAGGGGCCGGTGAAGGCCAAAGCTCAGACGACTATCTCGTGAGTACTGGATGCGGGTGGATCCTGAATGTCGGAAAACACCTCGGAGCCAAAGCGATCGTGAGCCTCCCGCTTTACGAGAATGCCCTGGACTACGATTACTCCGACGCCCGCTTCAATTTCATGACGCAGTACCAGTTTTAAACGCACATTCCACAGCCAGTCCGAGCCATTCCTCCACTTGCGCAAAAAGCTTGGCACGAAAATGCCAAAAACATGAAAAAGCACAAAAAATATGAAAAGGAAGTTTGATTTTTAAAAATCACTTCGTGAATTTGGATTCTTTCGTGAGTTTCGTGTTCCCTTTCAGGTGTTTTTGCGCTCCCTCTGCGCTCTC
>CAZRGJ010000698.1:0-1766 GCA_964599445.1 uncultured Planctomycetaceae bacterium
GGAGCTGCTTTCGGGTACCTGCGGCGAATTTTTACCGTGCAGTCGAACGGCGGGAGCCGGTGGAACTTGCGTCGGCTGCCGTCCTGACTTTTCTTGGCGAGAGACTGGATCTCTGGCCGGCGAAAGAACGAGAAAATACCGCGAAATTCTTTTCCCGCGTGGCGTTTAAGGGATCCGCGCAGTGGAAAGAAGAGATCGTTTTTCAGGATCCGCGTCCGCTGGATGACTCGATGCTGACTTTCCCTGACGGTACGCAGAAGACCGCCGAGCCAAATCAGGATCCGAGAGAACTTTTCGCGGATTGGCTGATTTCTCCGGAAAATCGAGGATTTCGGCGTCAGATCGTGAATCGGCTCTGGTTTTGGCTCATGGGAGTGGGGATCATCGACCCGCCGGATGACCTTCGGGAGGTTCATGCAGAACGTCAGCCGTCGCCGTACCCTGGCGGTCTGAATCCTGCCGTGAATCCGGAACTTCTGGAGGTTTTGGAGCGGAAACTCATTGAGTCGCGGTGGGATCTGAAAGAAGTGCTCCGTTTCATTTTGAATTCGAGGACCTACCAACAGTCTTCCTTTCCGCACGAAAATGTGCCAAAAGGCGTTTCCGCAGAGAAAAACCTGGCGGTTTATCCCATTCGGAGACTTGAGGCGGAAGTACTTCAAGATCTTTTCCGGGAACATTTTGCGGCACGGATCGCGTACGTAAGTGAGGTCCCGGAGCCGTTTTCCTACATTCCGGGACGGATCCGGACAGTGGAACTTTACGATGCAGGGCTAACGGATCCGTTTCTGGAAATGTTTGGCCGGTCGACTCGGGACAGCGGGCTGACGACAGATCGAAATTCCGGGATCACGGAGGCCCAGCAGATGTTTCTGATGAACTCCAGCGAGGTCAATGACTGGATCACCAAATCGAATCTGGGCCGAGAGGTCCGAAAGCGCGGAGAAGAGATCCGAAAGCTGAAATGGAAGGATCCGGAAAACTACGCCAGGAGAACGAGGGAGTGGGGAACAAATCTCTGGCTCCGGATGCTCTCTCGCCGTCCGACGGAAGAGGAACTTGCGCGGCTTGCCGATCTGCTGGAAAAAAATGCCCATGAAGAGATCCTTTGGATCCTCGTGAATTCCCGGGAGTTTCTCTGCCGGCACTAACGGAACGGAAATGAAAGAAAGTGTGCGGGAAATCGCGGAGTGCGGGAATTCGCGAAGTGCAGGAAATCGCGGAGCGCGGGATTTCACGAAGTACGGGATTTCTCGGAGCGTGGGAAACGAGTGGATTTAAAAGAAAAGGAAGGAAAGAAAAATGCTTGATCGGCGGCAGTTTTTGAGTGCGTGTGCGGGCGGCTTGGCGGTTTCTGGAGGTTTTTCGCAAATCATCTCTGCGGCGGAGTCTGTTTCGTCGGGTGAGCCGCTTTCTGTTGGAGCGGGGCTGGTTTCTGCTCCGACGATAAAACCAGGCAAAGCGAAACACGTGATCCAAATCTGGATGTGGGGCGGTCCGAGCCACCTGGAGACGTTTGATCCGAAACCGGGCGCAGGACCAGCGTATTGCGGCGCGTGGGATTCGCCGCTGGTGACGAACGTACCGCAGATGGAGATCAGCCAGTCGCTTCCTGAGCTTGCGCGGTGTGCGGATCTCTACTCGTGCATCCGTACGATGACGCACGAAACGAACCATCACGAGTCGGCCTCATACCGGATGCAGACGGGACGGATGCCCGGCGAAAAGGTCTTTCCGAATTTGGGAGCGGTGGTCTCAAAAATGCG
>CAZRGJ010000699.1:0-1762 GCA_964599445.1 uncultured Planctomycetaceae bacterium
CCGCGCTGGTCAAGGTTGGCCGAAACCACGATCTTCTCGACACGTTCCAGGTAAATATTCTGGAAAAAGGGGCCGTCATGCGTCAGCGTACTGCCCGTGAAGTCATGGTACCTGTGGATCAGGTAACGTTTCTGCATATGGATCAGGCCCCCCAGAACGTGCTGGAGACGATCGCTGAGGATCCGCACACGCGATTTCCGATCCTTCAGAGGCCGGAAGATCCCAATTCGGTCGTCGGCTACCTGAATATTAAGGACATTTTTGCGCATTTCAGTCCGTCAGAGGAAAAATGCGGGTGCGCTGAAAAGAATTTTCCGGTAATGGAAGACGGCGAGACCATCCGGATCGTTCCTGCGAAAGAGACTTCCGGCACGTCTGCCCTCACTGCCGTTCCTGCGATTTCCGCACTTCTCTGTTCGGGCGGAGTTCCCTGGTTTTCGCTCGCGGCGTTTCGAAGAAATGTGCGTTTCGTCCCGGAGACGATGCCGCTCAACGCCCTCCTGAAGCTCTTTGTTCGGGAACGTGCCCACGTCCTCATCGTGCAGGATGCTGAAGAAAAAATGCTCGGGCTGATCACCGTCGAAGACCTTCTGGAAGATCTTCTGGATGACGACCTGAAAGATGAGTTCGACGCACAGCTGCCGACGCATCTTTTACGCACCGGCTACGGCATCTTCACGTTTGGCGGCGGAGTTTCGCTGGAAACGGTCAGCAGTACGCTCGAGATCTCCATCCCGCTGGAAGAGTCTGCCCGGTTTCAGAACCTCTCAGAATGGCTGCTTGCGCAAATGGAAACGGTACCGCGCGTGAATCATAAAATCGTGTTTCACGGCTGGCAGTTCATCATTCGGCGTGTCCGGCGTGAGCAGATCTTTGACGTTCTGACGATACGCACACCAGAGAATTGAAAGAACGGGAAAAACGCAGCGGCACCCGCACATAAGAAACCCCTCTATCCAGGAGGGGTGGCCGACCGAAGGTCTGACGGAGGGGAGGGCGTCGATACAGTGCGTTTGCGCACATTCGCCGCTTTCGTGTCCGGCGAAACAGGCCGTCAGGCCATTCGCCGAAAGGGAACGCGGGGACTTTTGAATGGCCGTTTTTTCTGAAACTCACACCAACTCCAGGCAAATGCGCGGATGCGCAGTCCAATACAGAGCGGCCAGTGAGCCGCGGTTTCTACGCCTTGGCGCGGAAGCGCGTTCAAGAAGCGCGGAGCGCACTCTAAAAATGGAGCGGCCAGCGAGCCGCGGATTCTACGCCCTGGCGCGGAAGCGCGTTCAAGAAGTGCGGAAGCACGTTCAAGAAGTTTCCATCTCAGCGACCACAGCATAAAAATGCGTATTCGTCCACCGATTGCATTCCGGCGGATAGATGTCCACGATCTCGAATTTCTGAAATCCGATCTTTTCCTTCAGGATCTCTATCTCCGTTTCAAGCTGACGGTACTCTGAATAGTAATTGCACTGAAGTTCCTGCGAAAATCCCTCCACAAGCACATCTTCCGAGACACCGAACTGGTTTTTGATCAGGAATTTTCCGTGCGGTTTCAGAAACTTTCTGTATTTTTCGTAGATCGAAACGATCTCATCCCGGTTGAAATATTGAATGATGCCGAAAAAGTTGATGATATCGAACCGTTCTTCCGTCTCAAAATCCTTGATGTCGGAGATCACGATGCGAAGATTGGGACGCGGCTCGATGAATTTTGCGAACTCCGCATACTTTTCGACGGCCGTGACGGATCGGAGGCGGTCCGCGT
>CAZRGJ010000700.1:0-1756 GCA_964599445.1 uncultured Planctomycetaceae bacterium
ACGGCCGATGCAGAAAACGGAGGCTCCGGGAGCGTCTGAAAATTCTTCGGCTCCAATCTTTCAGGGGACGGAAACGGTTTCGGACCCCAAAAAAGAAGATTCTGGAACGTTCGGCAGTTCGGTCGTGCTGTCCAACGGCGTGCGTCAGATGCTTTTTTCAATCGGCATCGTGACGCTCCTTTTCATGGTCCTGATCCTGATCCTGAAAAAATGTTCGCCCAAAGACCGGGAATTGACTTCCGATGTTTTTGAGATCCTCGGCAAAACTCATTTCATGCACCGCCAGCAGATCTGTCTGATGCGCTGCGGACAGAAACTTTTTCTCGTTTCCGTCTCTCAAAACGGCGTCGACCGGATCGGAGAGATCGACGATCCGGCCGAAGTGGACCGGCTGACCCGGCGATGCCATGGGGAGGTGCTCGGTACGGCCGCTCCGCGTCCGCGGAGAGAGGCAGATGGGGAAGATTCGTGAAGATGGAGGAGATTTTCATGAAGAAAACAGGATCTGTGCTGCGGAAATTTCTTTTCACCGCATTCCTCTGTTTCCTTTTGCCGGTTTCGCCTGCATTCCCCGAAGATGGTCCGCCGCCAACGGTTTCCTTTCCGCGTCCGGTCCCGTCGCCGGAATGGCAGTCGGTCGATTTCCAGCACGTTCCGCCGCTTTTTCCGCAGGGAACGGCCGCAGTACATCAGACCGCAGAGAAACCGTCCGTTTTCCCAGAGCTGAAACCGGCGTCTCCCGAGACGCTTGCGCCGGAGCACCCGTCTGTACTTCCGGAAGAGCTCCCGTCTGCGCTTGCGTCTGAAATTCCGACAGACAGACCAGCGGATGGTTCGCCTGAAACTCCGTCCACAGAGGAAACTGCGTCCGAAAATGCTTCAGAAATCCCTGAAAAACCAGGGACATCGGCAGCTCCGGAGGCCTCGGAGAATGCGGAGACTTCCAGAAACGCGGAGACCGCGGAAAGATCCGTTTTCTCTCTGGCGTACTGGACCGGTCCGGAGAAGATCCAGGGATCGCTGGTCTCGATGCTCCTTTTGAGTGCCGTGAGTCTGGTTCCCGCATTTCTGATGATGACGACGAGTTTCGTGCGTATTTTCGTCGTACTTTCGATCCTGCGCCACGGCTTCGGCACGCAAGGGATCCCTGGGACACAGGTTCTCGCGGCGCTTGCGCTTTTCATGACGCTCTTCATCATGTACCCGACCTGGGAGCGAACCTGGCAGGACGGCGTCGTTCCATACCAAGAAGGCAGCCTTACTTCCGAAGAGGCGTTCACTGCCGGGATCGCGCCGATCCGCACTTTCATGGCGCAGCAGCTTGAACGGACCGGCAACACGGAGGAGATCCTTCTTTTCTGGCGCAGCAGTTCCACGCCGCCGGACGAATCGCGTCTCTCGGAGTACACGGCCGACGATATTCCGCTTCAGGTCCTGCTTCCCGCATTCATGCTTAGCGAGCTGAAGACGGCGTTCCTCATTGGAGTTCAGCTTCTGATCCCGATGCTGGTGATCGATCTGCTGGTTTCGTCGATCCTCGTTTCGATGGGAATGTTCATGCTTCCGCCGACGATGGTCTCGCTTCCATTCAAGCTGCTCCTTTTTGTTCTTGCCGACGGCTGGCGTTTGGTGGTGGAGATGCTTTTGGTGAGTTTCTGACGTGCACTCAAGAAGCCCCTCCTCCCAGGAGGGGTGGCGAGTAACGCGAGACGGGGTGGTTTGGAGTGCGGCGATACGGTGCGCTTGCGCATTTGTC
>CAZRGJ010000701.1:0-1756 GCA_964599445.1 uncultured Planctomycetaceae bacterium
GACTTGGGGTTACTCAAGAGTTCCCTAGCCCACCCCGTCTCGTTTCGCTCGCTACTCCTCCTGGGGGGAGGGGCTTCTTGAGTGCGCATCCCCCCATTCAGCCTCCCCTTTTAGGGGAGAGGCTTTTTCTTTCTGCGTTTCTCAGTGGAAATTCAGTACTCTCAATGATCGAAATCAGGGCAAAGAAACCTTTCCAAATTTCGGCTATTTTCCAGCCTTTTTGCGTTCTTTCACGACTTCCACGAAAACAGCGGGGCGGTTCGTCGTCATGGTGTCGATCCCGGCGTCGAGGAACTCGTTAAGCTTTTCCGGAGCATCAACGATCCACGTGCTGACGGTGAATCCGGCTTTTTTCAGGAGTTTCACGGTATTCGGATTCATGTTTCCGACATGCGGATTCGCCACCTTGTACGGGCAGTCTTTCTGACTGTCGATGAACCACTGGACGTACTCTTCATCGCTCATTCCTTTCCGTTCGCCGCCGTTCCGGTAAGCGTAGATGCCGGGGCACAGGGTCCACATTTTCCGGATCGATTCATGATTGAACGAGACGATGGCGCACTCTTTCACCATGTCGTGCTTTTTGAGCATCGACGCAATGTCTTCTTCGGTGCCGGGCTGCTTGATCTCGATGACCGGGATGCATCCGGAACCTTTGAAGAGGAGGAGCGTTTCTTCGAGAGTTGGGCATTTCGTCCCCTTCCAGGCTTCTCCTTGGTACGCGCCGACGTCCACGGTCTGGGTCTCTTCAAACGTCATGTCGGAAACGGCCCGCATGCAGGCACCTTTGGAGGCGTGCGCGAACGTTGCGTCATGCGAGAGGACCAGAACGCCGTCTTTTGTGCGCCGGACGTCAAATTCGCAGGAATCCACGCCGGTCGCGATGGCCATTTTGAGGCTCGGGATCGTATTGTCGGGTGCGTTGTGGTAGTCTCCGCGATGCGCCATGGTACGGATCCTGCCCGCGATCTCCGGAAGCTGGGCCTGCACTGCGGCGGTGGTCAGAAAGAGGGCGGAGAGGAAAAATGCCAAAAATCGTTTCATGAAAAATTCTCCTTTTTTTGTGGGGAAAACAGGTAGGTCATTCGGCGGAGCTGCGGACAGAATGAGGCCCCGCAGATTTCATTTTACCTCATTTCGCGGTTTTCCGCAAGCACCGGAAACCGTTTTTTTGTTCTACTTTTGCTTTTTTTTCTTTTCTTTTGGGAAAAACGGGAACGTGACCCTTGAAAAGTCTGAAAAATCAGGTATCCTAAAGGGAAAGTCCAATTTTATGTGAACTCGGAAAGAGCCATTCGGAAATTGTTTTTTGAAGAAAAAGAGAAGGAAAGAAAAGAAAAAATGAAAAGCGAAACAGTCTGCTATCTTGGCGACGATTCCGTTTTGGGCGCAGCCGCGTACCTTGCCGGGATCATGGCGCATTTTGGGATCCCGTTTGACCGCGTGGACAGTCCGGACGCTCCCGGAGAAGATTTTCTCGAAACGGAGTATTCCGCGTACATTCTGAGCGACTATCCGGCGAAAAATCTCTCGGACACCCATTTTGCGCACATTGAAAAATGCGTCGCGAACGGTGCTGGCCTCATTATGTTCGGAGGCTGGGAGAGCTACCGAGGACGGCTTGGCGAGTACGATTCCACGCCGCTGAAAGAGATCCTTCCGGTGGAGATGCTCGACGAAGACGACCGCCGAAACTACGCGCAGCCCGTGCTCGTGGTCCCGGCTGAGGGAAAGGCGGATTCACCGGTCCTCGCAG
>CAZRGJ010000702.1:0-1753 GCA_964599445.1 uncultured Planctomycetaceae bacterium
GTACGCGACTCCCAGCGAAAACTGCCAGTGCGGCGTCGGCGTCCAGACCGCAACTCCCCCGCCGGGAAGCCGAATGGCGTCGCCCGACGTATTTTCCAAATCGCTCGAAAACGTCGGCGAGATGAAGGCCATGACGTTCCAGAACTCGTTTACCTCCTTCCGCCACGTCAGACTCACCCCCGCACGATACAGCGAATCCTTCATTTTCAGGGCGGACGGCATCTCGTAGAAATGGTCGAACATGAAATTCGGCGCGAGAATGAGCGCACCGGCATCCCACGGCATCGGCGCGGCAAACAGGACGTTCGTGCCGAAATGCACGAGGCCAAGTTCCTCCGCATCCCCCGACGCGGACGTAAACGACTGATTCAGCGAGAATCCCTGAAAGAAACTCTTCCGATGCTCCGGCACACGACGCAAAAGCTCGGAAGAAGACGTACCTAACGTCCCCGACGTTCCCTCATCGACCCCGATCGTCGATCCCGAAACGTCCGGCATCGGCTCGGAATTCCGCATTGAAACAAAAGAAGCCGGGATCTCCGAGAGGTACGGCACCGACTCCGCTCCTCGCGTTCTACCGTCCTGCGCAGCACATTCAGCAAACGGCCACGCCCCAAGGCAAAACACGCCAATGGTCCAAAATGCAGGGGAAAACGCTCTCAAAAACTTCATGATCGTGTGGTTCTTTCAAAAATAGGATGGATTCAGCACAGGATATTGCGCAACAAATTCCCAGTATACGAAAAAACCGGCACTGCGTCAAGAGAGAAAAACGCGGCACACCGACCTTCAGAACGTCATTCTTCAGAATTCTCCGTCTCATCCCTCATCGGAACCGGCCCGCCTTCGATGAACCACGCATTTTGTTTCGGATCCAGCGTCGGCTGAAATTCGCCAACCGCTCCGGAAAAGAAAACACCCCTCCCGCAGCGTATCAGTCTGCCATTGGTATTTTGAACTGCGATCGGATGGAATTCGGAATCCGGCGACGCAAGGCTTTCCGCCGTCAGTTCCGCATCCGGGACCATCCAGCCGACAGGACGGATCCGCTCGGCAGCCAGGATCATCTGCGGGACCCGACGGGCAGGCTCTTCTTTTGCAAGCTGAACAGGATCCACCGCTGAACCGTCCGGCGGGAAGAGCGTCTTTTCTCCAATGAAAACGGTACAGTTCGTCTCTCCCGGCGCAAGTTCCTTCCACGAAAGCTCCGTTTCTTCCAGCGTTCCGGAAAGCTGAAAGACCGCGGGGCACTGATCGTGAAACTTCCGGTTCCACTCGGAATCCCACGGTTCGTCAAGCCGGAGCTTTTCAAAAAGTTCGGTCTCTCCAAGGTACGGAAGAAGCAGAACACGCCAGGAATGGAGCGGTTTTCCCTCAGCGTTTCGCGTAAATGCCGGCGGCAGCTTTCCGTCATGTTCCAGCCGGTAGAGCTGAAACGCGATGCCGATTTGCTGGAATTTTCTGACCGTTTCATGTTGACGATAGAAATAGAGCGTGATGTCCGCACTCCAGCTGCAATGCCCCAGACACCGCGACCGCTCGGCTCGGCTCATCCACAGAAAATCCCATGGCGAGACATTCAGAATACTTACTGGAGCCGCCCATTTTTCCGAATTCCAGAACCTGTCGTCTTGAAGAAGTTTCCGGTGATCCTCACGGTACTGGCGCATGACCTCGTTCCAGTCCCAGCCCCCGCATTGCAGTATGGGGGGGAGTTCCTTGGAGCGAAACTGGAAATACCCGTTCGCGGCGC
>CAZRGJ010000703.1:0-1752 GCA_964599445.1 uncultured Planctomycetaceae bacterium
AACGCCACAATGGGCACGCCAAGATTCGAACTTGGGACCTCCGCCTTATCAGGGCGGCGCTCTAACCAACTGAGCTACATGCCCAACACACGTTTATGTTAAGTATGAGGAACAGTATAGCACATTTTCTGTTTCTGTAAAGGGGGGTGACGGACTTTTTTTGTATTTTTTTGGTTTTTCTCCGTAAATGCACGGATCTGTCCGTCATTTTCGAAATTCTTTCCCCCGCTTCTCTGTTTTCATGCAGGCTGTTCACCCGAGTTTCAGCATGTTCTCCAGGGCGGTCCGGGCGTCTGAGGCGATCTCTTCCGGAACGGAGACCAGATTTTCCAGCGTGCCATTCTCCAGCTGTTCCAGTGCCGCGAAAAGTGCGGACGGAATGTTTTTCGCCATATCTTCGCACGGATGCGGTTCGCCAAGATGCACGATCGAAAGTTCAGGATGCCCGTTTTTCAGGCGTTCCACCAGGTGGGATTCCGTTCCGATGATGAACCGGTCTCCTGGCTGTGCGTTTTGGATCTCCTTGATGATGAACGCGGTGGAGCCGGCCGACTCGCTCTGACAGACGAGGTCCTGCTTGCATTCGGGATGGACGATGAGCTTCGCGTCCGGGTCTGCTGTTTTGAGTTCTGCGGCTTTCTGCGCATCCATCCGGTTATGGACGGGGCAGTATCCTTCCCAGAGGATGATCTTCGCATTCCGCACGGCTTCCGCGGGTGCGCCGTCTGCTTTTTTCCACATGACGATCTCTTCGCGCGGGATCCCCATTTCCAGGGCGGTGTTGCGTCCGAGATGCTGATCCGGGAGGAAGAGGATGTGGGATTTCTGCGTCAGTGCCCAGTCCAGCACACGCCGTGCATTCCCCGACGTACAGACTACGCCGCCGTGTCGGCCGCAGAATGCCTTGACGTCTGCCGAGCTGTTCACGTACGTGACCGGCAGGACGTCCTCCGTATCGATGATCTCGCCGAGCTGTTTCCAGCATTCATTCACTTCCGCCATGTTCGCCATGTCGGCCATCGGGCAGCCGGACGTCATGGCGGTGAGGAGGACTGGGATGCGTTGCCCGCCCCGTTTCGCGATTTTTTCGGGAGAATTCGCCAGAATGTCTGCCGTTTCCGCCATGAAGTGGACGCCGCAGAAAATGATCGCCTCGCAGGTCTCGTCGGCCGCGGCAAACTGACTCAGCGCAAGACTGTCCCCCTGACGGTCGGTCAGCGCGATGGTTTCGTCCGGAATGTAGTAGTGTCCGAGAATGAGGAGTTTTTCGCCCCATTTTTCCCGAACGGCCTGGAATTCTTCGACATTCGTGATCTTCTGCATGACTGCGTCCCTCCTTAAGGTTGGAAACGGAAAAAAGTACCCCCCATTATACCATATTTCCGCGCATCGTCAAGGCCAGGACTGAGATTTTTGAAATTTTCGTTTACTTGAACCCTCCGAGTTCTTTTGCCCGCTCTCTCTGATCGAGAGGAAACATAAAATGTAGTTTGGTCTCACCCAGCTGATATTTTTTTATGATCGAAATAAGTTTTTTCAAATCATTTTTTTTACTTATCGGCGGCAGATATAGTTCTGTGATTTTTGAAAAAATATTATACTGGGACCTGTCATAGTGGTCATCCATAAAATTCAATTTTGCATATAACGATGATATTTCTTTATATTTTTGGTACCGTTTGTATTCTTCCAAATCTTTTGGCAACCTCGAAAAACACCGAATTTCCCAACGCGATGATACAAAAATTCCAA
>CAZRGJ010000704.1:0-1734 GCA_964599445.1 uncultured Planctomycetaceae bacterium
GGCGGCAGAATTTGACGTAGAGCGTGCCGAACACGGCATCATCTTCGTCGATGACTTCCGAAACTTTGAAGCCGTTGATGTACTGCGTGCAGACATTTCCTTTCGCGACGATACGGTACGTGTTCCAGCCGTTCAGGTCAATGTGGGTCAGGAGTTCCGCTTTATCGCCGACGCTTCCCGTCACCTGCGGTTTGCCGTCTTTGTTGAGCGTCGTCTGCTGACCGCGCTGGCAGAGAATGCCGCGGTAATTTTCGCCGTAGACGATCCCCATGTGCGGAACACCCGCGATGTCGCCCTGGTAGCCGCCCATGCTCCACGGTTTGCCCGGATTCATAAACGCACGATACTGAATGCCCGAGTTGCCGTTGAAGAGACGGAAATCGACTTCAAGCTCGAAGTCCGCAACTTCGCCGTCTTTCCAGATCAGGAACGTATTGTACTTGATGGGATGTTCGGGCGTCGAGATGCCGGTGAGGCAGCCGTCCTGAACGGACCAGTACGTCGAGTCGCCGTCCCATCCGTTGAGCGTTTTGCCGTCAAACAGGGAAACGAAACCTTCCGGAGCCGTTTTGTCTGCCGGGATCTCATCGGAGGCAAATGCCGAACCGGAAAAGGCGAGAACGGCAAGACTCAGAAGCAGGGATAAAGTGGATTTCATGATTCATCCTTTCTATCGATTTAATAGGTAAAACAGGAGGGAACGTGAACCGTCGGGAAAAGGCCGATGGACTTTGGGGGCAAGGTTTCCGGCTGGGGAGGCTGGAAAGTAAACTTTGCGTTCACGAGGGTACGTGTTTTTGCAGGAACCGCAGGAATCGGAAACCGAAATGCCGTTTCTTTTATTTTAGCCGCATTCACCAAATTTTCAAGGTATCCGATCGGAATTTTTTCTTTCTTTTCGACAAAAAGACAGAAAAAACGGAAAAATCGGAAGATTTTGCGAAAGATTCCCGCTTTTTTTGACCAAAACATTCGACAAAACAGAAAAAGTATGGTAAACTTTGAGTAAAGAGAAGATTTTGCGGTACAGACCGGGTTTCGGCAGGAAAGTCGAAAAAGGGTCAGGATCAGGGAGCGGTCCTTCCGGGGATGATCGGAAGCCTGCCGATTTAAGGAAATTTTCATGCATTCAGTGAAGCAGTTTATTTTGGGACCAGAGAATGAATTTTTGGCGGTCAGCCGCGGGATCGAAAACGTGGAGCTGACGGAGATCGTTCACTGGTCGGCCGGACGCGGGGATCTGCTCTCTTCGGGACCAATGGCGCACAGCTGGAATTTCCATCTCCTTCCCTCCGGAATGTACTGTCTGAGCCGGACGAATCCGCTGTCGCTCCTTTCCATGCGTGAGGATCCGGAGCAGGTCTTTACGCACGGACTTCTGGTGCCTTCCGGACTTTTAAAAGACTACGCAAACCATCCAGTCTCTCTGATCCGTCATTTGGAAAAGCAGGGTTTTTGGCGCGCCGGGATCGAAGTCGCCCGTCTTCTTCTTGAGCAGAAAACGCAGTCTGCGGGAAATGCGGAGTTCGGCGCGGAAAAGAATGGAGCTTCGGAAAAAAACTGCGGCGAATATACGGAGCAGGCGTGTGCTGGTATTTCGGAGAAGAGCTGCCGAAAGGAGTCGGAGTTTCCCGGTTTTGAAAACCGGGAGAATGCCGACGTGAGCATTTTCGGAAACTTTCATGCGGCAGATCGTCCTGAAGAGAGATGCATGCCAACGTCGATGGCCACTCG
>CAZRGJ010000705.1:0-1731 GCA_964599445.1 uncultured Planctomycetaceae bacterium
CTCATACGGCAGGCGCTGTGCGAATCGGATAT
Source organism: uncultured Planctomycetaceae bacterium (assembly GCA_964599445.1). Lineage (GTDB taxonomy): Bacteria > Planctomycetota > Planctomycetia > Pirellulales > Thermoguttaceae > RGIG3701. The sequence goes on from CAZRGJ010000705.1 coordinate 33, forward strand.
ATTGCGAGAAAATTGCTGGGTGAACCGGTGCGGACTGCGAAGATCGGTCTGTCAGGTTCTTTTCTGGCTACGGGTCGTGGTCACGGTACGGACCGGGCACTGGTGGCGGGACTCCTGGGAATGACGGGATTTCTTCTCTGGAAACAGCGGGAGAATTTCGAGAAAGCCTACCTTGAGGAATCCCGAAAAGAGATCCATCAGGAAGTGGACGTCATCCTTCATTTCATTCTTCCGCGCCTGGAGGCAAGCGACTGGGAGCTTCTTGACGAATTCTGCGACACCTTTGCCGTGGGAGGCCGATCCATCGCGTTTTTCAATGAACGCGGCGACGCCGTCATCGCATCAGGAACCGCGGATCTTCGGGCCGTGGATAAAAGACTGCCGGAGATCGCGGAAGCGGAAAAGGACGGTTTGGGGATCCATGTCCGAAAGGATGAGCAGTCGGAGAACTGGTGTGTCTTTGCTGCCGCCGTCGCAAAAGTGAAGGAGCATATGCCGGGTGCGGAAGAGACCAAAGAGCGGAACATGATCTTCCACCTCTCGATCCCCAACACTTCCGTCTCCGGTGTTCTGCGCCGCGCGAATCTTCTGATCGCTCTGGTTTTGGGAGGCGGTGCGCTCTTTGTCGGCCTGTTCTCATGGCGTATTTTCCGAACGGTTTACCGACCTCTGAATCTGCTTCAGCAATCCGCGGAAAAAATCGCCGAAGGAATGCTTGAGACCCCGGTCCCCATCCCGCAGAAAGGAGCCGTCCGCGACCTGGCGCTGAGTATTTCAAGCATGGCAGAACAGCTTCGGCATGAGATCGGCCGTGTGCAGCAGCAGGAAAAACTCCGAAGGGAATTCATCGCGAACGTCTCGCATGAGATCAAGACGCCCCTGACCGGGATCATGGCCGTCCTGCAGCTTCTGGAAGAAGACGGATGGGAAGATGAGGCGCAGCTTGTACGATGCCGGGAGATCCTTTCCCGCCAGACCCGCCGGATGAGCCAGCTCGTTGGGGATGTCCTGAAGGTCACCCGTCTGGAAAAACTCCAGGAACCCGACCAGGAAATGACCCGGAATTTTCAGCCGGTAGATCTCAGCCAGGCCGTTCAGGCGGCGGTCGATCTCTCGCAGGACACGGCAAAACAGGCGGGTATGGCATTGACTCTGACCAATTCTTTTCCGCCGGAAATTTCACCAACGATCTCCGGAGACCGGACTCTTCTGGAACAGGCCGTCAAAAATCTCATCGTCAATGCCGTCAAATACAGCGGGAGTACTTCTGTCGACGTTTCCCTCGCCTGCCGCGAAAATCAGGCCGTCATCGCAGTGCGAGACTATGGGATCGGGGTCCCGCAGGAACTTTCTGAGCGCATTTTTGAGCGTTTCTTTCGGATCCGCCGTCTTGACGACACTCCCAATCCGGAAGGTTCCGGCCTCGGACTGGCCATCGTTCGGCAGACGGTCCTCGCGCATGGAGGAAATGTTTCCCTCATTCCAGTTGACGGCCCCGGATGCTGTTTCGAGCTTCGTTTTCCAATGAAAAATAAATCCTGAGATCTCCCATATCGTCCGACCGCTCTCACTCCCGTCCTGGAAGGGGCTGGTGGAGATTCACCGGATTCAGAAAAAGGATCTCCGTCCCGTCTTCATAAAAGCAGCGTTTTTTTCGGCCTCGGTGTTCGATGAGGATGATGGAACGTGCTTTTTCAGA
>CAZRGJ010000706.1:0-1726 GCA_964599445.1 uncultured Planctomycetaceae bacterium
CGTCGCGTCGCTGGGAAATTCCAACACTTCGACAGCCGGAAACATTGAGGTCTGGCCGAATACGTACAATCAGGGAAATACTGCCAATATTCCCGGTGCCGACGGCGGAAAATACGATTTCGGAGACAACATCACCAATGGAGGCTACGGTTCCATGCAGGTCCACGACTACGGAAACGCCAAGACCGTTTTCGGCATCAATACGTGGAACACAAATGGAAATACGAGCCTGGGGATCGGGAATGCCTCTCGCGCAGATGCTCCGGACTGGACATTCGCGCAAAATGCCGCAGACTATTCAACAAAAGTCCTGAACGTCTACGTCAAACCGATGGAATTCGCCGCGGCTGCCGGTTCCACGCAGGCTGACGTCATCGCGAAAGACACGCAGGGAATGAACATCGTCTACAAAATGGACATTCCGAAATCCGGCGGTCTGAGCGCGGCAAACTACGTCATGAATAATGAACAGACAGTCTCGCAGGTACTCAAGGGAATGCCGCTGACGGTCGGTTACTATATGGAAATGACGAAAGCCGACGGCACGAAAGATTACGTCTACACGTCGATGGACGGTCTGACGAACGACGTGGCGAAAACGGGGCTTCCGTTCAACGGACAGTACTATTTCCAGAAAAACGTCCAGAACATGACGGTCCAGTCCAACGTCGCCGGAGTCACCAACGGCACGGACATCCAGACCGGAAACGTCGAGATCTGGAATACGAACTATAATCAGGGAGCGGACGGTCAGTTCAATTACTCGGACAACAAAGATGGAACCGGAACCTACGGAAGTTTCCAGGTCCACAATTCCGGCGCACAGCAGACGGTCCTCGCCGTGAATAACTGGAAAGGAGCTCCGGAAGTCGGGATCGGCAACTGTCCCAATCCCACAAACAATGGAATTGACTGGACTTTCAATAGCCAGCAGGGCAATAATTCCAACCTCAATCAGTATGAGTCGGTCGAACTTTACGTCATGGCGAAAGCCTCGATCGCACCGATGATGGCGAACGTGGCGGAAGGCGCGGAATACTCCATCGTGCAGGGCCACAAGATCACGGCGAACATGAACACGAACCTCCATACGAACGGCACGCCGTACGATATCGTGAACAATACGGCCCAGATGCAGAATGACGGCATCATCTTCGACCGTGTCGGCTACTATATGGAATACGCGGAAACGGTCGATTCTCCGCTCCAGTACGTCTTCGTCTCGATGGACGCCTTCACCGACGACATCAGCAAGATCGGCGTTCCGGACGTGAAAAGCGGCATCTTCTATCAGCAGCAGGTCCGCAATATGAACGTGACCTCAAACGTCGCCGGTGTCGCCAACGGTACAGGCATTAACGGCGCGCTCGAATTCTGGCCCTCCAACTACTCGCAGGGAATCACGAACGTACACAATGCCGGAAACGGTGCGATCTACGACACAAACGACACTGGCGCGAATCTCACAGCGGGACATGGCTCCATGCAGGTCCACAATATCGACGCGAATCAGACTGTCTTTGCGTACAACAATTTCGCCAAAGTAAAACAGTACGGTATCGGAAACAGTACGGGCCATTCAGACGGCCATACCGACTGGACGTTCGACGAAACGAAGAAGAACTACGCTATCGCGAACCTCTACACGTTCGTGCGTGAATCCGACGCGGTCCTCTTCACGACTTCCAATACCGGGCTGGATTTCTATCAGCGTGACGGAAACAAC
>CAZRGJ010000707.1:0-820 GCA_964599445.1 uncultured Planctomycetaceae bacterium
AACTAAATGAACCAGAATCATTTGTGCTGCCATTACACGATTCCCCTGAATATGACACGCATTCTACCACGTTTTTATTTTTCGTCAAGGGGGGCCGGAGGAATTTTTTTACTTCTTTTTCAGATTTCGCGTAAAGAGAGAAAAGGAGGAAAAATGGGGAGATGGAGGGACAAAAGCTCCCCAAAAAACAAAATTATTCCGCAAATAGAAATATTTGCGATCCTTTTACCCCCCAAATGGGCTAAATTTCACCGTTTTGGACCTTTTTTTTCAAGAAAAAAGAGAATTTTCTGGAAAAATACCCGGACGGGCACTTGCATAAAATCCTTTTCAGTGGTATACTTACGCCAGAGTTGAGGGGATGACCCCAGCTCAAAAAACCTTCAACGCCTAACAGGCGGGAACTACCTATTGGTGAGCCGATAATGAGCTCGTAAGGAACCCGTTTCACATGTCTTCGGAGAATGTATCTGCGTGTGACTCCTCGAGAGAACGCGCATCACAGGAAATCGAAGCTCGGGTGTCCGCCTTTAATCTACGGGCTCTCCAATAATCCTGCCAACCTGGTGGTTGAAGGTTTTTTTTGTGCCCATATGTTCCATTTTTGGTTTCTTTTACTTTTTTTTCGTGCGCAGATTTACCCATGACGCAGAGTACCCCCCGGATCGAAACGCTTTCTCCATCCCGTACACACGTGATCCTTTCCCTGAATCCCAAAGCAGGCCGGCGTTCTTCGCATGAACGTGCGGAGATCCTTGCCGACACATTGCGCAAAGGCGGACTTGAGGTCGAGATCCTGACCGACCTTGCACTGGTCGCA
>CAZRGJ010000707.1:830-1726 GCA_964599445.1 uncultured Planctomycetaceae bacterium
AAACGCACTGCATCGCGAGGGAAAACTGCGTGCGCTCATTGGAGTCGGCGGAGACGGCACGGCTGCGGAGCTGACGAATCGAACAGAACCGGGAGTTCCGATCGCGCTTCTGCCCAGCGGGACGGCGAATATTCTGGCAAAACGGCTGAAGTACTCCTTTGATCCCCGGAAATTTGCGAAGCTCATCCTTGCCGGACGGGTCATGGAGATGGACGCGGTCCAGGCGAACGGACGCATCTTCCTCGTGATGATCGGATGCGGATTCGACGCCGAGGTGGTCAATCAGGTCCACACTGCCCGCATGAGTAATCCGAAAGGGGCACACATCAACTATCTGTCGTACATGAAGCCGATCTTCCGCTCCATTTTCTCCTACCGTTTTCCAAAGGTCCGCATCGAGTTTCTCGACGACGCAGGCAATCCGACGGGCGAAACATACGATCGGCCGTGGGCGTTCATCTGCAATATTCCGAAGTACGGCTGGGGGATCCCGATCGCACCGGGAGCGAAGGAGTGGGACGGCGAGCTGAATGTCTGCCTCTGGCGCGGCGGATCGCTATGGAGCGGCTCGCTTCTGTCGCTCATGGCACAGCTTGGCGGACTCCATCGTTTCTGGTGGCGATGCAAGATGCGGAAAGGGAGAAACTTTCGTTTGACTCTCGCACCGGGTCAGCATGCGGACGCAGTCGTTCCGTTTCAGCTGGACGGCGACCCGGGAGGAGATCTTCCTGTCGAAGTGCGTATCCTGGAAAAACGCCTGACTGTTTTCGTAAAATGACCGCCCTGCTCCGCATTTTCAATTAGATTCCCAAGACGTTGGTCAACTCCCCAGGTATTTTAGTCGGCAACCTCGAAAAACACCGAATTTCCCAACGCGATGATACAAAAATTCCAAT
>CAZRGJ010000708.1:0-1724 GCA_964599445.1 uncultured Planctomycetaceae bacterium
TTTTTGTTGGGTAATCTTTTGTAAAAAACGTGGTTTTTCGAGGTTGCCTAAAAAATTGGAGATTTTAGAGTTTGGGGTGGAATTTTACTGATAGTGGGGGGGGGCGGAGTTTGGGGATTTTGCTGTTTGTGTGGGTTTTGCTGAATTGAGGTCTGTTTTGTTTCTGCGGAGCGTCCCTATGCCCCCCGTTTGAGAGAAAAATGCAGGGTGAGGAAAAGAGGAAAAGTTGGAAATGAAACTGGAGAGTAAAATGTACTGGAGAGTAAGATTTTGAAGCAAATTCCTGGGAAATGAACTGCGAGACATAAAATTTTTCTCAAAATGGGGTTTCTCCCCCTTGCGTTTCTGAATGGACCGGAGTATAATTGGAGGGAATGGAAATGGATGGATCCTGGAGAAAAAGAAGAGGAACGCATGGCAGATTTAAGACGGGCCGTCATTCAGCGGCTTCAGGCTTTGCAGTGTGCGGGAGTGGAAGAACTTTCGCGCGCGCTGTCTGAAAGTCTGCTTGATGCGCTTCATGAGCCGGAAACTGCCGCCGCTTCTGTTTCGTCTGGAATGCCGAAAGGTCCGGTTCCTGATCCGAATCGCGGTTTTCAGAGGACGGTTTCTTCTGCCTCCGGTGTTTCCGCTGCGGGATACTCTCCTGCCGGCACCGGTCAGCCTCTTCCCTGGGAAAACCGTGCAGATTCTGCCTCGGAGGCTGTTTCGACTGCCCGTTCCTCCTCCTCTTCGCCATTCTCTTCCATCTCCGTTTCCCGACCCGGGCAGGTTTCCAGCGAGACATCAGCCCGACCGCAAACATCCGGACGATTCGGCACCTCCGCCCCTTCCTCCGGTTTTCCTCAAACTTCCGGTACCCGCCGGGCTCCCGCTATGGCTCCCAAACGCCTTCCGCTGTCCCTCGAGATCATCGTTCCTCCGCATGAAGACTACTCGGCACTTGCCGAAATGGAGGACCGGCATGAAGCCCTTCGCCTTCTTGGAGAAAAAGTCGCCCGGTGTACCCGGTGCATCGATCTGGTCGGAAACCGGACGCAGACGGTCCTTGGGACCGGGAATCCTTACGCGGAACTGATGTTTCTGGGAGAAGCTCCCGGTGCGGATGAAGACCGGGCGGGGATCCCGTTCGTGGGGCGTGCGGGCCAGCTGCTGACGAAAATGATCGAAAACGGAATGCAGATCGACCGGCAGGAAAAGACGTACATCTGCAATATTCTGCGCTGCCGTCCGCCGGGAAACCGTGCGCCGATGCCGGAGGAAGCATTCAAGTGCCGACAGTTCCTCGATACGCAGATCGACATCGTGAAACCGAAATTCATCTGCTGTCTCGGTGCGTCCGCGGCACAGTATCTTCTCGACACCACGACGACCATCAGCCGAATGCGTCTGCGTGAGTTCCGCTACCGGAACGCGACGGTGGTCTGTACGTACCATCCGGCCTACCTTTTGCGCAATCCCTCCCAGAAAAACGCGACCTGGCAGGATCTCCAGTTCCTGATGAAACTCATGGGGCTTCCGCTTCCGCCGCCGAAAGAGGGGAATGCCGGAACGTGAACCGTGCGTGATGCCGACGTTTCATCTCGAGTCGATTCGTTCCGAGTCGGTGTTTCCGTTTAAAACAGCGAAGTCCGTTTCGCCGCGGAGAGGCGTTTTTCGATTTTCCGCGTCAGATCGGATTTTTTTGAAAAATCCCGGTTTTTGCCGGGATATTCCTTCCCTTA
>CAZRGJ010000709.1:0-806 GCA_964599445.1 uncultured Planctomycetaceae bacterium
GTCAGATCTACGTTCCGCGTGCCGTTCGTGTAGAGGTCGTTCGAGATCGTCGGAAATCTTTCACTGTCTTTCCACGGATTGAAAATTTCCACGAAAAGAGCCCCCTGTGGACGGATCAGCTGGTCAAAGTCGCGTTTCCCGTCAGGATGGTATTCTTCCAGGTCTCTGAAATTCTCTTTTCCACGCTCAACGTGCGTTTCTTCCAACTCATTTTCAAGAGAGGCTTCGCTTTCGTCGGTTTCGTAGATCACCGTATCTTTAGTGTTCTTGCGCGTTCCGTTTTTACCGCCGACGAAACCATTCGAATCCTCATGCCGAACGTCAAATTCACTATTGATCGAGTGGATCGCCATCGATTCCACGAGCAGAAGTTCCGGACGCTCACAGCCGTAGACCCAATTGCTTCCATCGTAATTGAACGGCGTCATGATCGAATCAGCATCAAGGAAATCCACGACGTTCACCGCCCACTGCGCATTATTGCGCGCACGGTTTTCATCGCCGTCGCCCATGTTCGCGTTGATGGTTCCGTTCTGGAGCATCAGGTAGAGGCACTTCGCGAAAGCTTCCCGTTTTTTAAATCGCCCATCCCCCTGGATCGGGTCGTTCACATCATTGAACGTCGCCGCCCGCAAAAGATCCAGCGGCCAGCCGGCAAGGACTTCGCGCACTGAAGAAAGTTCTCCCGCGTGATTGCGCAGATCGTTCACCAGTTCATTCGGAATGACCGGGATGTCCCAGCTTTCCGTGGTCACGAGCGTCCGCGCGTATGCCTTCTGGTCCGCATTTCCGGAATTCTGGCTCAG
>CAZRGJ010000709.1:816-1717 GCA_964599445.1 uncultured Planctomycetaceae bacterium
GCTCAGACCAAGATATTTCCGCAGACGATTCGGCAAAAACGGCGAGTCGAAATCAAACGGACGGAGAAGTGCTTCCAGCTCGCTCGGCGAATACGGCATATCCGTTGCGGCGGAGGGGGAACCGCTTCCCGAGGCACGAATGCCGGAAACGTGTCCCAGCCCAAGATCCAGATCGTACGGGTTCGGCGAGATCGCTCCGTTGGAGATCTGCTGAAAATTCCCAGTGCTGGACGTCCAGATCGGTTCCGCACCGGTACCGACCGAAAGTTTCAGAATACCGCGAATATCGTATGGCATACGCTGCACTTTGTCGCCGGTCAGTGCGCCATCGTCAAAGTTGGCGTACCAGCCGCCTTTATGCTCGGAACCAGCCGTCCGGTCGGGAGTCGGCGATGCAGGATTTCGCTCCGCAGAAAAACGTCCCTTGACCAGCCGATCTGAAATATTTCCGCCGCCAAACACAGAATCCAGCACATTCAGCCCGACCTCACCGGGACCGCGCCCCATGCCTAAGGATTTTCCAAGCCGATCCACCACGTCGCCGTGTGCATTCACGTTCAGACGCCCGTCCATGTCTTCCACGATGATCCCGAACAGAGGCTTGAACAGCGTTCCGTTCTTCGACGCCATCGCCGGAGTCCCAAGATCAAGCCAGTAGGAGTCATGGTAGCCGTCATTGTCCGCGTCGGCCATTCCGTAATTCTTCGCACCGTTTCGGAAGGAAGTGTTTGCCGTGTCGATCCGCCCGGTCTCAGCGTTTCGCCGGGTCAGGAAGTAGTTGTGCTCGTCAACGGCATCGTAGTCGCGAATGTCCTGGAACGGCATCTCATTGATCATGAATTCCTTTGAATTCGTGTCGAAGCCGGTTCCGTCCGCAAACGGCAGGCAATAACAGACATTC
>CAZRGJ010000710.1:0-1715 GCA_964599445.1 uncultured Planctomycetaceae bacterium
ACCTCCGGGGAGTCCGCGCATCCCGAAGACTTTTCCGCGAAGCTGTTCGGGGAACGAAGCCGGGAGGGAGATCTCGCAGGTCCTGCGCGTTTTGGCTTCCACCTGGAAACTGGAAGTGAACCAGTTCGCATTATTCTGCCGAGCCGCCGCGTCGTCGATGCGCAGATGGTAGGTCATGGGATGGTCTTCCAGATTCTCGATGTCCACGAGGATTTGCGTCTTTCCCTCCAGATCCCACTCACCGCGCCAGACCGGACCTGGCCAGTCGTATCCGCGGCCGTGTGCGTCAAATTCCGCATAGCCGCCGTCTGCAGAGACGGATGCCTTCGTCGCGTTCAGGTCGGTTTGAGAAAGCATCGCGGGAGTGAAGAAGACGATCTCCTGTGCGGTATTTTTCTGATTCGCGGCAGGGGCGGCGTCTGCGTTTTTCGCGGAGACAGCATCTGTGGCAGAGATCGCTTCTGCGGCGGAAAGAGCAGCGGGAGAAATGGAAAGCGCGGCAGCTGGAACTCCGGCGAGAAGCAGAGCCGCGAGGTATTTGGAATGGCGGGATCGATGCATGGGAAACCTTTCTGTTTGCGGGTGGGGATGGTGAGGGAATGAAATGGATCGGCTGGAAAAGTCTGATTTTCGGCAGACTTCCCGAGTCCGTAAAGGATCCTTTTCCGTCAATTTTATCCTCTCTGCGAAAAAATTCAAGGCCGGTGAGGCTCCGCGGGCCTTTTTTCGGGGAAATTTCTTGAGTTTTTTCAGTTTTCCGAAAGTTTTTGAAATTTTCAGAAAATTCAACGCATTTTTATCCGGATATCGGGAAAGCCTCCTTGACGTACCCGTCTCCATAAGGTAAAATGGGAAGAGATCTCGGCCACGCGCGCCGAAAGGCTCTGCCGCCGAGGAATACGCGAAACGGCAAATGGTTAAAGTCGAGTGTGAGTAGACGAGATCTGAAACTGGATGCAAAAGAAAACGGCCGGTCCCGAAACCATTCAATGTTTGCAGGACCGGCCGCGGTGTTTGCGAGCGGGTTTACGCCAGCTTCAAAAGACGGCGGATGAGCCATTCCAGCGAAAGAAGAGCGGCCAGAACGTAAAGGAGGATCTCCGGCGGAATGACCGGCGCGGCGGAATCGAATTCCACCAGTGTCCGCGTTCTGTCGCGTACCGTCTCGGGAAACGCAAGGAATTCTGGTTCGTCGGGACTTTCAAAAGCCTTTCCGCCTGTCTCTTGCGCCAGGACATTCAGAAATCGCTGATCCCGCAGCGGCACGCTCCGCTCCAGATCGGAGAGAACGACTTCCGCACGCTGCACGAGAAGCTCCGACGAATCCGGGATCGGAAGCTCCACGCGGAATCTTCCCTCGGTCAGGACCGTGAATCTTCCTGCGTAAAGCCCCGGCATCGCTTTGTCCGCACGCAGCGTGAGTGCCTGGATCCTCCCGTTGGGGAGAAAGATCTCAGCCGAGACTTCCGGAACGCTGACCGCCTCAAGAGGCTGAAGTGCCGGATCGAAAAGCTGTGCGCGGATCTCGATCGGCATTCCGGGGAAGAAGCGCGTTTGCTCGAGCATGAGACGCCCGCGCCGTGACTGCTGAAGCGTCCGTCCCTGCGTTACGTAGTGGAGGATCTGCGCATAAAATCGCGTGAAGTATTCCGGATCCAGCGCACGGAGCCGCCAGAATTCTCCGGTTCCGACGTAGAACGTCCGTCCCGCTCCGT
>CAZRGJ010000711.1:0-1706 GCA_964599445.1 uncultured Planctomycetaceae bacterium
TCGAACACCGTAACTGATAGTCTTGTCATCGCCGGGACGATAGTCTGATGGATCTAACTTTCCCTCAATAAATCCGCGTTTCCCATTATACTGAGAGAGATGTTCTTTTCTTGAATCAATGATTACAATTTCACAAAATGAATATTTTTGATTGATATATGGGTTCTCGTCTTGCATTTTATTTCTCCATGATATATGGTTCCTCCGGCAGCCGCGTACCGGGGTAGTTGAAAAAGACCAGCTGGCAGAATAAAAAACCATCCACTCCTGTTTTGGTTATTTTACCCCATATTCAGAGACTTCGCAAGGAGTTCCGCCGGAAAATTCCATAAAAAGGACATTTTCGCTTTGGCTCTTTCGAAAAACATTCTCATTCCAGCCTTGGAGCGCGAGAGGACAAACCATAAAATCAAGTCCCCCAAAACGCCGATCCTGCGCCTTCCGCGATTTAACGCACATGCCGAAGGAACCTCAAAACAGCGTGAGTGATGTATGCTTCCTGACACCTTCAACGATAAAAATCTCCTTTTTTATGGAAATTTCCCGGTGGGAGTCCTTGCGGATTTGGGGAACATGATATAAAATGGAAACGTGGACGATACCACGTCTTTTTTCACCCGCCCCGGTACACGATTACCGGATGGACCCCGTTTTTTCCACATTTAACGAACATGAAATCAATAAGATCCCGTTTTATCTCCGGTTTAAGGAGCCATACATGGAACCTCCGGATCGTTTTGTTTACGGCCGCGCTGCTGACCTTTCATGCATTCCTTGCCGCGGCGCCTCCGAAAGATGTGAAGCCGCTCCGGGACGGTCACTCGCATAACGACTACTGGCGCAACCGTCCGATGCTGGACGCTTTCGATCATGGATTCTGCAGTGTCGAGGCGGACGTCTTTCTGCGTGACGGCGAGTTTTGGGCAGGGCACTCGAAGGCGGAGATCCAGCTTCGCCGCAATCTGGAAACCATCTACCTCCAAACGCTCAGGGAACAGGTCCGGCTCAATGGCGGAACGGTTTACCCCGGCGTCGAGACGTTCTATTTATGGATCGACATCAAGGAAGATCCGGAAGAAGCGTGGGCGGTGCTCTCTCCGCTGCTGGAAAAATACAGCGGGATCCTTTGCTCGGTGACGGACGGCGTGAAGAAACCCGGTCCCGTTCAGGTGATCCTTACCGGGAATCGTCCGGTCAGGTCGTTTAAGGAGCACGGAGGAAAAACGTTCTACGCTTTGCTGGACGTGCGGTTTGACGATCTGGACGATCCCGGCGTTCCCGCATGGCTGATTGGCGCAGTCAATGAAAATTGGGGCCGTATTTGTTCCTGGAAGGGGAAAGGTGAATTTCCGGCAGACCAGCGCGCAGAACTGAAAGCCCTGATCGACAAAGCGCACAGCCATGGACTTCCGCTGCGATTCTGGGGTGCTCCGCAAAACGTGACTTTCTGGACGGAACTTCGGCGTCTGAATGTTGATCTCATCAATACGGACCACCTGACGACGTTCCGAAATTTCGACCTGCAATACACGCCGGAATGAAAATACGCGCCGGATACAGACCTCCCCGGCCTCTGTGTCTTGGGCTGTATCGTGGTGATTTCCGCCGCTGAAAACATTAAAAGACTTCAGAAATACACAAAACGGCTTTTAAAACACAGAATTCGCGAAATTTTCAGAGGATGACGCGAAATTCACACAGTGTTT
>CAZRGJ010000712.1:0-1705 GCA_964599445.1 uncultured Planctomycetaceae bacterium
GGCGTCGTCTGCCAGTTCGGCGGCCAGACCCCGCTGAATATCGCGGAAGAGCTGGCGGAAGAAGGCGTGAAGATCCTCGGCACGCAGCCGCAGACGATCGCACTGGCGGAAGACCGCGACCTGTTCCGCAACATGATGAAGAAACTCGGTATCCCGCAGACCGAATCCGGAATGGCGAGCACGATCGAGGAAGCTCTTGAAATCGCGAACCGCCTCGGTTACCCGCTGATGGTCCGTCCGTCATTCGTCCTTGGCGGCCGTGCGATGGAAGTCGTTTACGACGAAGCCCACCTGCGCCGTTATGTCGCCGCGGCTGTTGACGTCTCACCGGAACGTCCGATCATGCTTGACTGTTTCCTCGAAAACGCGATCGAGACCGAAGCGGACGCGATCTGTGACGGAACGGACGCTTTCGTTCCTGCCGTCATGGAGCACATTGAGCTTGCGGGTATCCACTCCGGCGACTCCGCCTGCGTAATCCCGCCGAAAAGCATTCCGCCGAAGCACGTCGATACGATCATTGAGTACACGAAGAAGATCGCCATCGAAATGGGTGTCGTTGGTCTGATGAACATTCAGTACGCCATTGCCCGCGACACGGTCTACATTCTGGAAGCCAATCCGCGTGCGAGCCGTACGGTCCCGCTCGTCTCGAAGGTCTGCGCGATCCAGATGGCGGCACTCGCAACGCAGTGTATGCTCGGCAAGTCGATCCAGGATCTGAACATCCAGAAAAAGCACATTACGCACTACGGCGTCAAAGAAGCAGTCTTCCCGTTCAATATGTTCCCGGAAGTCGACCCGATCCTTGGTCCGGAAATGCGTTCGACGGGTGAAGTGCTCGGAATGTGCAGTTCGTTCGGCCTCGCGTACTACAAAGCGCAGGAAGCCGCGAATGCGTGTCTGCCGCGTAAAGGCACGGTCCTGATCACCGTCAATGCAAACGACCGCCCGGCAGTCGGAAAAGCGGCCTCGATGTTCGCGAAACTTGGATTCCGGATCCTGGCGACTGGCGGAACGTACGATTTCCTGAAATCTCAGGACATTCCGTGCGAGAAGATCCAGAAGCTCTACGAAGGCCGTCCGAATATTATGGATGCGCTGAAAAACGACGAGATCCAGCTCGTGGTCAACACGCCGGCAGGTCCGACGAGCCAGCATGACGACTCGTACATCCGCAAGAACGCGATCCGTCTGAAGATCCCGTACCTCACGACGCTCGCCGCCGCGGAAGCTGCCGCACAGGGTATCGAAGCGATCAACTCCGACTCCATCGTCGTGAAGTCGCTCCAGGAATTCCATGCGGCCTTGAACTAAACATTTACTGGCGCAAAACCGTTTCTCCCCGTTCAGTCAGTCGGCTGGACGGGTTTTTTCTTGCAGACAGTAAGACCATAAAACTGCGAGCCGGTTCAATCAGACAGAAAGACTGGCATTTCAGAGAGACGGTATTTTTATGCAAAATGGGAGGCGGAGTATTTTCTTCACGCGAACAAGGCTCCCAAAGACGTCTCTCATCTTGCGGATTTGGGAAAATCTGCATCGTTTTCCCCAAATTTTACGGCATCTGCGACTTGAAAAACTCGACTGAATTCCATCTGAGTGCCGTTTTTGCGAGGAAAATTGAGAGCAGAGGCTCTTCTTCAATCTCAAAACCGGTGCGATTTTCCTCTCACGCCATGATCTCACCGTCCAGGATCGCAGC
>CAZRGJ010000713.1:0-1704 GCA_964599445.1 uncultured Planctomycetaceae bacterium
CGCACCGGACGGCGTGTTTTGGTGCAGAGTCAGATTTGGAGGAATGATTCATGGCTGAAGAAAAAGCGATCCTTTCCATTCGTGGAAAAACCATTGAATTCCCGGTCTATGAAGGAACAGAGGGAGATGTCGCGGTCGACATTTCCAATCTTTACCCGGCACACCGTCTGATGACATACGATCCGTCACTCGCCAGTACCTCAGTCTGCCGGAGTACCGTGACGTACATTGACGGCGAAAAAGGGATCCTGCGCTACCGCGGCATTCCGATCGAGCAGTTCGTCACCGAGCAGCCGAACTTCATCGAGGTCGCCCATCTCCTTTTGGCCGGGAATCTGCCGACGAAAGAAGAAGGAGCTGTATTCCGCCGCCGTCTGACGGAAAACGAACTGCTTCCGGAACCGATGCGTCTCCATTTCTCCGAGATCCCAACCACTGCGCCTCCGATGGCGATCCTTTCCGCGGCCATGAACCAGTTGGCGTGCTATCATCCGGAGTTTATGGAGCTGGACAATGACGACGAATTCATGGAAATTTCCGCTCGTCTGATCAGTAAGATCCGCACGATCGCGGCGTACATTTACCGCCGGACATACTGCCTCCCCTTTATGTACCCGAATCCGAATCTTCGCTATGCGGCAAACTTCCTGCACATGATGTTTTCGCTGCCGTACTCGCAATACGAAGTTTCTCCGGAGATCGAAGACGCGCTGAACCTGGTCTTGATCCTTCATGCGGACCACGAGCAGAACTGCTCGGCCGCGACGGTGCGAGTCGTGGCGTCGTCCCGCGCCAACCTTTTCGCATCCTGTGCGGCAGGCATCTGCGCACTTTGGGGATCTCTGCACGGCGGAGCCAACGTGGCGGTAATGGAAATGCTTGACCGGATCCATCGCGGCGGCCTTTCCCCGGAAAAGTGCATCGAGATGGCGAAAGACAAAAACAATCCGTTCAAGCTCTTTGGTTTCGGACACCGTGTCTACAAGAACTACGATCCGCGCGCCAAGATCCTTCGCGCTGTGTGCGATCGGGTTTTCGCGACGCTGAAAAACCAGAACGACCCGCTTCTGAACATTGCGCGCGGTCTGGAAGAACTCGCGCTTTCCGATTCGTATTTCATTGACCGGAAACTTTATCCGAACGTGGATTTCTACTCGGGGTTGCTTCTGCGTGCGATGGGGATCCCGACCAATATGTTCACGGTCATGTTTGCGATTGGACGTCTTCCGGGCTGGATCGCGCAGTGGAGAGAGCAGCATCAGGCCAACGGCCGCATTATCCGTCCGCGGCAGATCTACACCGGGAACACGATTTCGGATTACGTTCCGATCGAAGAACGGTAAGGTCCGGTATCCATCAAGCTGACAGAAAAAAAGGAGGCTCCTGAAGAATCGGGAGCCTCTTTTCATTTTCTGTTCGTGGACCGTCGATCAGGCATCGATCAGCCGTTGATCGACCGTCTACCAGCATTTATTTGCCATTCACTTTCGTTTCTCCATATCGCAGATGAGTGCATCTTCCTGAATGAAGATCTCGCGGATGTGCTCATGGCTGGTGAAGAAAAAAATCTGGGTCTGGTCTCCGGCAAATTTCGTGAGGAGCCGGGCAGCGGCAGAGGCTCTGCGCCGGTCGAAATTCACGAGAATATCGTCCAGAATGATCGGGAGACGAACATTTCGTTGACGGTACTCCTCAATGAGAGCC
>CAZRGJ010000714.1:0-1704 GCA_964599445.1 uncultured Planctomycetaceae bacterium
ACATTCCCGTCGCGGAAGAGGCACAGGAAACCGCTCTCTGGATGGGAGTGGACGTCGTCATGGTCCACGACGTCGGTGTGGCGGGACCTCATCGGCTGGTCGAGCGCGTCCGGGAATTTAAGGGCTGCGCGGCCGTCGTCGTCATCGCGGGGATGGAAGGCGCACTGCCGAGCGTCGTCGGCGGATACGTGGACGTGCCGGTCATTGCCGTCCCGACGAGCGTCGGATATGGTGCCTGTTTCGGCGGCCTTTCCGCCCTGCTCGGAATGCTGAACAGCTGCGCTTCCAATGTCGCGGTCGTGAATATCGACGCGGGATTCAAAGGCGGGTACCTTGCCGGAATGATCGCGGCCGGTACGATGAAGCCGGTACGATGAAACCGTGTGCCGAGAGGGAGCTTCTTTTTGACGCTCTTTTTCTGCCGCGGAATGCTCGGAAGCTGATGGAACCTTACGCGGTCTTTCGTTTTCCTGTTTTGAAGACACTTTGAATTGGGAGCTGAATTTCATGAACTTTCCATTTTTCTGGAATCGGATCTTTCTTTTGTGTGCGGCTTCCTTCCTGACTGCGGTTTCGGCGTTCGCGTCAGCGGCGGAAAAGGATGCTGTTTCGGCGGGCGAGCCGGTTTCGCAGACTGCGGCGGAAAACGCGAAACTTCCGGAGCCGTTTCTCCAAACGTTTCGGGAACCTCCGAAAGAGTTCACCCTCATGCCGTTCTGGTTCTGGAACGACACGCTGGACGAGGCGGAATTGGTGCGTCAAATCGCGGATTTCGAGGCGCACGGCGTTTACGGTTTCGTGATCCATCCCCGGATCGGACTTCCGGAAGATTCCGGCTGGATGTCTCCGAAACTTCTCTCGGCAATGCGGACGGCTCTTGAAGAAGCACGAAAACGCGGAATGTACGTCCTGCTCTACGACGAGGGAATGTACCCGTCGGGTTCCTCTGCCGGTCAGGTCGCCGCGAAAGATCCGCGTTTTGCGGCACGCGGTGTCTTTAAGGTACATCTTGCGGACGGCAAAGGACCGGATCCCCATCCCCAACCGTTCTGGCATCTGGTCGCCATTTTTGAACGTCCGAACGGACAGCGGGCCGCAGTCTATGAACGTCCGTCCGGCGGCGTGATCCGCGGGCTTCACTATCTGGACGAAGGTGCGCCGAAGCAGAGAGAATTTCTCCCTCCAGCCGGCGACATTTTGTCTCCTGATGCGGCTGCGTGTTTCCGCGAGCTGGTCTACGAGCGCTTCTACCAGGAATTCGGCGAATATTTCGGCACGACAGTGCTTGGGATCTTCACGGATGAACCGTCGGAACTCGGACGCGGAGCCTCACGCGGCGTGATCCCCGGAAACGCTTACACACTGAAAAAAGTCAGCGAGCGCCTCGGATACGATTTCACGCCGTATCTAGCGGACCTCTGGTTCAGCGATTCGCCGGAATCCGTGTCCCGACGCAGCGCATACTATCGCGCACTGCATTTCGTGCTGATCGATACGTACTATCGCCCGCTTTCCGAGTGGTGCGTAAAACATGGCGTCGCACTCTGCGGGCATCCAGGAAACTCGAACGACATGGTGTCGCAGACTGTTTTTCAGATCCCCGGTCAAGACATCGTGTGGCGGTACGTCGAGCCGGGACATACGGCACTCAACGGCGCACATTCCACCAACGCAAAGACTGCATCCAGCGCAATGACGCACTTC
>CAZRGJ010000715.1:0-1703 GCA_964599445.1 uncultured Planctomycetaceae bacterium
GCGGGAGTTGCGAAACCTTCCGCGGTTGCACACTGCTCGAGGATTGCATTCTTCACAAGTTCCAGACTTTCCGCAGCCGCACACTCTGCGAGAATGGCATCCTTCGCAGATGTCAGACCTTCGGCAGTCGCCAATGTCTGAACCGTGGCTTCTTTCGCGAGGTCTTTCACGTCCGCAAACTTCGCAACTTCGCTAAGATCCGCAACCTCGTAGCGTGTGAGATCTCGCGAAGTGTGCGACCAGACCGCCTGCGCAATGTTCGCAGATGTCGGAAGATCTTCCACAGATTCCTTAAGTTTCCCAACTTCTTCTTCCAGCGTATCTGTGTAACCCGAAATAGTATTCACATTGCCGGAAATGTTCGTAACCGCTGCCTTGATCTCATCCGAGACAGCTTTAATATCCTGCGCAGATACCGCAGTTGCCAGAGTGTCCATCTCGTCGAGAATGGCATCCTTCGCCGATGTAATATCCGCCGGAGTTGCGAAACCTTCCGCGGTCGCACACTGCTCGAGAATCGCATCCTTCGCAGAGGCAATGTCTGCCGGAGTTGCAAAACCCGCGGCCGTTGCACATTCGGCAACGATGTTGGTCTTCATCGTGACCAAATCGTCGAAAGTTGCGTAATCCGCCGGAGTATTGCAGTTCGCGAGAATCGTACTCTTCGCAAGTTCCAGACCTTCGGCAGTTGCGAATCCTTCCGGAGCGGTACACTCTGCGAGGATCTCGTTCTTCGCGGAAATTAAACCCTCGGAAGTCGCCAGCTCGGAGGCGTCTACGATCTCGAAGTTCATCGCCGTTCCGGCCGCGTTGGTGATCTGGCGAAGATTGTAATTCCAGACAGCCTGCGCAATGTCGGAAAGTTTCCATTCCAGCGAAAGTGTACACGTCGGAATAAATACGGATTCGTCCGAAACAGAGAACTGAAACGTCAGCGTTTCACAATCCTCCGGAAGCTGCAAAACCGTCACAAAGAGACAGTCTGCCAGCTCGGAAACCGTAAATTCTGCGCCTTTCGACCAGGATGTCAAAGTTCCGTCCTTGTAAACCGCCGCAGAAACGCTGTCCGCCAGACCAGTGACTCTCTGACCGGTCTCCAGACTTCGCGCCTCCGCGAAAAATGACGCATTGGATGCGCCTTTGATGTATGCCATGACAATTCCCTTCTGGGTAGTTTATGCAGCCCGGTATTCAATATTCGCATTCGTCGCGCCCCACGGACTTCCTGAAAGTGCGGAACCGTCCGAGGTGTAAATGACGATCGAAAGTGTTGATTGTGTGCAGGAGTTGAAAGCATTCGTGCCGATACTCGTGACGGGATGGCCAACGCAGCCGAGTGTTACACTTTCCAAAGTTTGACGGTAGCGGAAGGTATATGTTCCGATGGTCTGGATCTTTGGAAGATCGATGACTTTCAAAGGAGACGCCTGCCCGGCAGCCGGTGAACTCACTTCAAGTGCGTAGTTTCCAAGCGCCGTCACGTTGGGAAGTTCCAGATCCTCCAGAACGTCGGCATCCTGCAGACCATAGTTTCCGATCGCGGTACAGTTCGGAAGTTTCAGCGTTTTAAGTGCGGCCATTCCAGAAAGACCGTACTGCCCAACCGTCTGGATCGTCGAGGATGAAAACTCTGTCACATGTTTGCACAACTGACCGTAGGCGGTACCGCTGGGTCTGAATGCGTAGTCGGCAAGAGCAGAACT
>CAZRGJ010000716.1:0-1702 GCA_964599445.1 uncultured Planctomycetaceae bacterium
GGACGATTCACGACGGATCCGGAGTACCGCACGCAGATCAACTACCTGAGAGAGGAAGTCTGTCTCCTGGACTGCACACCGGAACTGGGTCCCGCGCAGCGTATCGAGCCGAACGAAACGTTCGAAACGTACCGGATCTATGAACTTCTGTATGATTCGACAGAACGCCAGCGCCGTTCGCTCTCCGTCGCGCGTCTGTATCGGACGTGTGCTCCGTGGACGAACGAAAATCCGCTTATGTTCCACAAAACGACGACCGATCCGACGCAGATCCGCGAAGCATTCGAGCAGTGCAAGGCGACCGGCTTCGAAATGATCATCATGAGTTTTGGTTCCAGATTCAATCTGGAAAGCAAAGACCCGCAGTACCGCGCGGTCTACAAACAGCTGGCGGATGAAGCGCGGGCGACAGGACTGGCTCTGGGCGGATACTCGCTGACTTCTTCCCGAAATGCGGGTACGCTTGACGACAACGTGAAGAATCCGAAACCGCAGTTCGGCCGTGGACCGTGTCTCGGCTCCGCGTGGGGGAAAGAGTACCATGAAACACTCAAATCGTTCATGAAAGAAGCTGGATTCCAGGTCTTCGAGAATGACGGGCCGTACCCTGGTGACTTCTGCGAGGCGAAGAATCACCCCGGACACCACGGAAAAGCCGACTCGGTGTGGGTCCAATGGAAAGCGCAGGCCGATCTGTACAAATTCTGCCGTGAGCTTGGAATTTACGTCAATCAGCCCGATGGTTACTTCCTCGCCGGCGGAAACAAGACCGGCATGGGATACCGTGAAACGAACTGGTCCCTGCCGCGCGCAGAGCAGCTGATCATCGAACGCCAGAATATCTACGACGGCACGCAGCACAAAACGTGCTCGATGGGCTGGATGTTCGTTCCGCTGACGCAGTACCATGGCGGAGGCGCCGCCGCGACGATCGAACCGCTGTGCGAGCACCTTCCCCACTACGACGCACGCTTTGCGAACCTGCTCGGCGCGGGAGTTCAGGCGTGCTATCGCGGTCCACGTCTGTACGACACGCCTGAAACGCTTGCAGTCGTGAAAAAATGGGTCGATTTCTACAAAACGCACCGTCAGGTCCTTGACGCCGACATGGTCCACCTGCGCCGTGCGGACGGACGCGATTGGGACGGCTGGCTCAAAGTGAATCCGCAGGCGAAAGAAAAGGGACTCGCGTTCTTTTTCAACCCGCTGACGGAGCCGATCGAACGCACGATCACCGTTCCGCTCTACTACACCGGGCTGAACGGCAAGGCAACCGCGTCGGTCAACGGTCAGGACCCGCAAACGGTCACGCTCGACGCGCAGTGCCGGGCGAAACTCACCGTCACGATCCCGGCGGAAGGTTACCTCTGGGTCCTGTTCACGGAATAGCGTTTTGATGCGTTCGGTACACAGATGCTGAACCAATCAGAATTTCAAGTAAAACCGGCCGAAGAAATGATGTTCTTTGACCGGTTTTTTCAATATGGAACATTTTCTGGAAATCCGTCTGAAAATCGGGGGAGCGTCTTGACTTTTGCTTCCGGTTCGGATATAATTGAAGGTGGAAAGAAGATCCAGCAAGGCAGGAGACGAAATGTACACTTCAAGCGGAAAACCTTTTTTACCGGCAGCGTCGGACATCGTGTTTCAGTATATTTTTTCCTCGGCTCGGTCGGAAGAGTGTCTGCTTCACTTCATTAAT
>CAZRGJ010000717.1:0-1700 GCA_964599445.1 uncultured Planctomycetaceae bacterium
AATCTTCTGCACAAAATTCAGTTTAACATTGCGAAAACACCATGTCAAGGGGGGGGCGGCAAAATCTTTTAAAATTTTTCAAAAAATTTTAAAATCGCACTTCCCCTCTCCTCCTTCTGAAAAAGTTTTCAAAAAGGAAAGGCCCCCCTACTGGAAAAAATTTTGCTTTTCGTGTATAATACGGTTTCGTGTGTTTTGTGTTTTCCTTCGTATATTGGGGGCAGGTACCATGGAAGATTCCAAAGATCTCCGGATCGCAGTCGTTGGGGGCGGTATTTCCGGACTTTCTGCAGCTCTGTACTGTCAGGAACATTTCCCGGACGGACACGGCAGTGTGTCGGTCTTCGAGAAACGAGAACGGCTCGGCGGCGTTTTGAATACGGAACTGCGCGACGGTTTTGAGATCGAGCAGAGTGCCGACAATTTCATCACGACCGTCCCCTACGGTCTGGATCTCTGCCGGCGTCTGGGGCTTGAGTCCGACATCGTGACCACGACTCCGCGCAACCGCCAGACGTTCATTCTCTGGAAAGACCGGCTGCACAAACTCCCCGACGGTTTCATGATGATGGCGCCGAGCAAATGGTGGCCGATGGCCG
The DNA here is from genome assembly GCA_964599445.1 of uncultured Planctomycetaceae bacterium. Taxonomy (GTDB): domain Bacteria; phylum Planctomycetota; class Planctomycetia; order Pirellulales; family Thermoguttaceae; genus RGIG3701. The sequence goes on from CAZRGJ010000717.1 coordinate 600, forward strand.
TCACGCGCCTTCTTTCTCCGTTTGGAAAGCTGCGGGCCGCGATGGAGTACTTCATCCCCGCGAAGAAAGGGGACGCGGACGAATCGATGGAATCGTTTGCCGTCCGGCGTCTCGGACGTGAGGTCTTTGACCGGCTCATCGAACCGCTGGTCAGCGGCGTTTATTCGGCAGACATGACGCGCCTTTCGCTTCTGGCGACGCTTCCGCGATTCCGGGAAATGGAAAAGAAACACGGCTCCCTCATCCGTGCGATGCGCAAAAACTGCGCCGAAATGAAGAAAAAGGCCCGGCAGGAAAAGAAAAAGAACGGTACAGTCTCCCAAAACGCCGACACACGGCAGAGCGGGCCGCGCTACAATCTGTTCGTTACGGTAAAAGGCGGACTTGGCCGGATCACGGGCGAGATCGAAAAACGTCTCGATCCCCAGACGATCTACTGCCGGACGGAAGTCACCCAGATGGCCCGGACGGAAAGCGGAAAGTGGTCTCTGACGTGGCGTTCTCTGGAAGACGGACGGACGGAAAGCGCGGAATTCGATGCTGTCATCCTCGCGGGAGAGTCGCACAATATCTCGCGTCTTCTGGACTCCGCTCAGATCGAACGTCCCGCGGAACTTCTCGCCGGGATCGAACACACCGGAACGGTCATCCTCACGGCTGCGTTTCGGCGCGAAGACATCGGGCATCCGCTCGACGGAATGGGGGCGGTCGTTCCGGCAAAAGAGAAAAATCCGATCCTCGCTTTGAGCTTCAGCAGCGAAAAGTACCCGCACCGTGCGCCGGAAGGGACCGTCCTGCTCCGTATTTTCAGCGGCGGATCACGTGATCCGGAGATCGTCGATATGCCGGAAGATGAAGTACGCGCGCTTCTTCTGGAAAAAATGAGCTCGTGCCTGAAGATCCAGGGTGCCCCGCTGATGACCTCCGTCTCGCGCTGGCCGAACACGATGCCGCAGTTTCATCTCGGACATCTGGAACGGATCGCGGATCTGGAAAAAGAAATGGAAGCGTACCCGACGCTGGGCGTGGCGGGAAACTCACTCACCGGCGTCGGTATCCCGCACTGTATCCATTCCGGAGAAGAAGCAGCCCGCAAGGTAC
>CAZRGJ010000718.1:0-1697 GCA_964599445.1 uncultured Planctomycetaceae bacterium
TTCGGCGTGATTGCGTCTCCGATCCCCCATGGATCGACAGCGAGGGCCGGGAGGACGTCTTCTTCCACTGCGAGAGTCAGACGAACAGGCACCGGCGAGGAAATGCCGTCGGTATCGTGAAGCGTGAACGTGAGCGTCGTGTCCTTCCGGAAAATGCCGAATGGGATCTCAATCTGCCGGCCGTCGGAGCTGAAAGGCCGGATCGCAAAACGGTCGGATGCCTGGCTGGGGTTCTGGTGGGGGGACGAATTGGGCGATCCCGAATTGAAGGAATCCGCGGACGGAATTTCTGTCTGCGCCGCTTTCGGAGCGGAAAACTGCGTTTGGGTTTGGTGTGCTGATGAATCGGAATTCTGTCGGGAGATCCATTGAGATTTCGGGATCTCCGCATCCTGCCCCGTGATCTGAAGGACCGCAGATTCCAGTGGTTTATTGGCATTTCCCAGGATCGAAACGCGTGTCCCTGCCGGGATGGTCTGGATCGTTCCGGGAGAGACCGTTGAAGGCGTCAATGCTGTATATTGCGGGAATTCCAGCCGAAGGGAGAGCGTGAGTGCGGGACTGTCCACGACCTCCACACGCAGTCCGCGTTTCGATGCGTCGCCGGCCGTTACGTCGAAAGTGAAGGAATTCAGGACGCCTCGGTATGTGTACGTGAAGTCCGCCCATTCTTCTTCGGCCGTGAAGGTCTCATTCTCGCGTTCCATGGCGATCCTGTCCCGGATCCCGTCTTCCGTCTGATACGACAAAACGACAGTGCGCAGTGTATCCGCCAGTTTTTTCCCAGGCTGCGATGGGTCCGGTTCCCTGACTCCTGCACGTAATCGGATCTCAACGTCGGAACCACGGGCGACTTTCAGAACGCCATCTCGAAAATTCCCCTTCATCTCAATTTGGACGGCTCTCGGCCACGGAGTTGAGGAGAGCGCGAGAAAGCGCGTTTTCCAAATCGAAAAAAGCTGAGGCTGCGTGTACGCAAAACCGGAAATGGATGAGGCCGTCAGGATGGCTCCAAGGATCCCGAGGAGCAGAGGGCGAAATCGGAAAATGGGGCTGAGCTGGAAATTTTGGAGTTTGGGGGCAAGTTCTTCACGAATCTGTGCAAGAAGAGCTTCCCGATGCGTCGTCTGAAAAGCGTCAGCTCTGAATGCGTCAACTCTGAATGCGTCAACTCTGAATGCGTCACCCCTGAATGCGTCCGGAGTAGGATCGGCTGACGGCACATCTTCGGTTTGCGCTCCTTTTTCCGGCTCGACCAGAGTCAGGAGTGCGTCGTTGAATTCCGGAAACTGACGTTCCAGAAGGATCGCGAGCGCATGGTCAGAGATCGGTTTGATCAATGGCCGAAATACAAAAAATGCCAGAATGACGATGGTCCAGATTCCCGTAAAGACGAGAAAAAGCAGGCGTACGTGCGGCGCAGGTTCCAAAAAACGGTCGATTCCCAGAGAGATCCAAAAAAGGAGGCCGAGCTGAAAAATGCAGATCCCCAGTCCTTCAGCAGCGAGGTAAATGCGGATCTGCCGACGGATCTTCTGAAAAAGCTTTCGGATCTCAGTGGGTAAGGATGGGTTCATGGATCTTTAGGATGGATCTTTGGGTTGATTGAAAAATGAAACGGGACCTGCTGGCGGGTCAATCTTCACCTTGGGCCCGGTTGGAGAAGATCTTCTGCCAGACGGAACGGACACGGTTCA
>CAZRGJ010000719.1:0-1694 GCA_964599445.1 uncultured Planctomycetaceae bacterium
CAATGGCAAATCCGGATTTTGAGAAAATGCCGGAATGGAAGGGAACATGAAATTCACGAAATGGATTTTGATTTTAAAATCGCTTCGTGAATTTCGTGTTTTCCCTTTGGAGTGCGCGTCCGCTCATTCAGCCGCCCCTTTAGGGGAGGTGCCGAACGCTGTGAGGCGGAAGGGGAGCGTACCTTTTTTTGCGGGCTTGAGGTTTCTGAAGAGTTCACCAAACCACCCCGTCTCGCTTCGCGAGCCACCCTTCCGAGGGAGGGGAATTTGGACTGCGGCAATTCAGTCACGCAGTGACTTTTGCCGCTTTATCTTTCGGCGATACTGCGCGATAGCGCATTCGCTGGGAGTTGAGGTGGGGTTCAGAAACGACGATTTTTCAAAAGTCCCCGTACTCCCTCGCGTCCTTCAAAATTTTTTTGATGTTTCTGTTTCAGTGTACTTCTGTGCATTCAGTGGTGGAGATTTTTGGCTAAGGTCCCACGCACGACGGCACTCTTCGAGAGCCGTCTGGCTGCCCGCGATGAGGCCACGACCGTGAGGGAGGAACATTTTGAAAATTGTTTTCTTGCCTTCGGCACCAGTGACCAACGGGAACGGGTTCATGCCATCGCGCGGAAGCGCCATTGCCCGCCGCGGCTCGCGGCCCTTCAAAAACTTTTTGATGTTTTTGTGTCGGAAAATCGCAAATTTCGATTGCGTAAAAGGCAAAAAGAAACTATACTCTGGCTGAAATGAGATTTCGAAGAGAAGAACGCGGAGTTTTTTCGCATGAAAAAGCTTCTCTATTAATTAATGGAATAAAAGAGGAAGTAAAGAGAGTCCTGATGCCGCCTTTGAATGACGATGCGATCGTTCTGCGAACCTCGGATTTCAGCGAAACCAGTATGGTCGTGACTTTTTTCACTCGCGAGAACGGAAAGATCACCTGCCTGGCGAAGGGGGCGCGCCGTCTGAAAAATCCGTTCGACACGGCTTTCGATGCGATGAACGTCTGCCGGATCCTTTACTATCCGAAAAGCGGCGATGTGCTTCAGCTCGTCACCGAAGCGAAACTGACGGAGCGTTTTCGGGTCGATTCAACCGTCGCAATTTACGCAGGTTTTCATGTGGTTCAACTTTTAAACCATTTTACTGAAAATTTTAGCCCCCAAACCGCATTATTCGACTTGACGAAAATCATTTTAAACGATATTCTATCCTTGGATCCCATTTGTCGGAGTGCATCGCTGGAAGATCCGCCGGAAAAACTTTCCCGATGCCTGCTGCACTATGAGCTTCGCCTGCTTCAGCTCGTTGGAGTGGCTCCGTCTCTTCGCGAGTGCGTGGAGTGCGGAGAAAAGATCGAAGTTCGGCGCGGTGCCCGAAGGGCTGCATTCGGTATGCGGGAAGGCGGGGTCCTTTGTCCCAGATGCCGTCCCGGAAAAACGCGCGTCGTTTCCCTGTCGCCCGAGGCGCTTGGGGCACTCCAGCTTCTGGCGTCGCCGGAGGAACGGTTTTGGAAACGGCTCCAGCTCTCCCAGAAAACACTCGGGGAGATCCGCGGTGTGTGGAATCAGTATCTTGCGCATCAGATGGAACGTCCGGTTCCGATCTTCCAGTGGCTGAAACGCTAGGAGACCGGCAGGCAGGATCCCAGATCCCAGGCAAACGGCGTCAGTTTTGGATGAAGGGAGCGAAATGAGTGTTTCGGC
>CAZRGJ010000720.1:0-1690 GCA_964599445.1 uncultured Planctomycetaceae bacterium
CGACTGTTGGCTTGGCAATCTTTGCAGTGATCCTTTTCTTTGCAGTGTTCGCCGACGATCATCCCCTCGTAGACGACGTCGTTCGGCGCGACGTGCATATCGCCGCGGGACTGGAGCGCATCAAGCGCAAACGCGACGGCCCGGCCGTTCGAGTTGGAGATCAGGACGCCGGACTGGCGGGTCGGAATATCGCCGACCTTCGGTTTGTAGCAGTCAAAGCGATGGTTGATGATGGCCGTCCCTTTGGTTGCGTTGAGCATCCGCGTGCGCAGACCGATCAGACCGCGGGCGGGAATGGTGAAGTTCAGGAGCGTGAAATCGCCGCGGCTGGAGACTTCGAGAAGCTCGCCGAAACGCGCACCGACCAGTTCCATGATCGGGCCGGTCATGTTTGCGGGGACTTCGACCAGAAGGTGCTCGAACGGCTCGTGAACGACTCCGTCGATGGTACGGAAAATCACTTCGGGTTTTCCGACGGCGAATTCGTAATTTTCGCGGCGCATCGTCTCAATGAGGACGGAAAGATGCAGGATCCCGCGTCCCGACACGATATACTGATCTGCTTTGGGGACCTGTTCAACGCGCAGAGCCACGTTTCGCTCGAGTTCGCGCATGAGACGGTCACGCAGATGGCGCGTCGTGACGTACTTTCCTTCCTTTCCGCCCAGCGGCGAGGTGTTGATCCCGAAGGTCATGCGCAGCGTGGGTTCATCGACCTGGATGCGCGGCATCGCGGCCGGAGCGGACGGTGCACAGATCGTGTCGCCAATTTCGACGAAGGGAAGTCCCACGAGCGCGACGATGTCTCCGGCATCCGCGGCATGGACTTCGTTTTTTCCCAGATTGTTGAAAGTGTAGAGGATCGCGATCTTCCCCTGCGTCATCTGGTCGTCTTTCTGCATGACGGTGACCGTCTGCCCCTTGCGGACCGTTCCTGATTCCACGCGTCCGATGGCGATCCGTCCGACGAATTCCGACCAGTCTACCGTCGTGACGAGCATCTGGAGAGGCTTCTCCATTTCGACTTCTGGTCCGGGGATCTTCTCCAGGATCATGTCCAGAAGCGGGACGACCGAGTCGGTACGTACGGCAGGATCCGGTGTCGCGAAGCCCTCTTTCGTGCTGGAGAAAAGGTACGGGAAGTCAGCGATCTCTTCGTCTGCGCCAAGATTGATGAACAGATCGAACATTTCGTTCACGACTTCCTGCGGACGAGCGTCTTTTCTGTCGATCTTGTTCACCAGAACGATCGGTTTGAGACCGAGATCCAGGGCTTTGCTCAGCACGAAACGGGTCTGCGGCATCGGACCTTCCGCGGCATCGGCCAGAACGAGGCAGCCGTCTGCCATGCGGAGGACGCGCTCTACTTCACCGCCGAAGTCTGCGTGCCCCGGCGTGTCCATGATGTTGATCTTGACCCCTTTGTAGGTCAGCGCGATATTCTTCGCGAGGATCGTGATGCCGCGTTCACGTTCCAGATCGTTGGAATCAAGGATCTGATCGCATTCAAATTCCGCGTCGCGCATCTGACTGCACTGTTTCAGAAGGCAGTCTACGAGCGTGGTTTTCCCGTGGTCTACGTGGGCAATGATCGCGATGTTTCGTAAATCGTTCCGTCTTTCCGCCATTTTCTCACCTGATTTTTTCGCTGGATTACGCTGGATTTTGCTGAAAATTTTTTTGCTGACCT
>CAZRGJ010000721.1:0-1687 GCA_964599445.1 uncultured Planctomycetaceae bacterium
CGGAAAAATCCGGGACCGGCACTCAAAAAGAATCTGATCTCCCGAATGTTCGGCATGATGCTCCCCAAAGGTGCGGAAAAGCTCGCGCTCTCGAAGATGAATATGCTCGGCATGGGCAGTGCAATGATGAAGGCAGTCATGAAGCAGAAGGGGGTCCTTTCCCTTCCGGAGCTGATCCAGTCGGCACGCGAGGCCGGTGTCCGTTTCATTGCCTGCGACATGGCAATGGATGTCATGGGAATCACACGAGAAGAGCTGATCGAAGTGGATGAAGTTGCCGGTGTCGCGACCTTCGCGGAACTTGCAGCACGAAGTACGAACACGCTGTTCATTTAATTTCGCCTCATCCGGCCGCTGCGTACTGGTGCACAGCGGCCGGATGCTCCAATTTCCTAAACGTCTTTCTTACCGTTGTGGATCAACGTTTCCCATGACCAGCGGGGAAACGCAGAGGCAGAAACGGTGAAGTTTCAAGATTCCGCGAAGAACGACCGCCAGAGTACAGATGGTTAAAATCAGCATGGCCCCGATGATCGTACTCCCCACTTCATCAAGATAAAATGCCCCGGCCTGAGTCCCGCGAATTCGGTAAACGGAATCGCTTCGCTCAAGAGGAAAGGGGGTCGATGTATCCAGTTTCTCGGTCATCCAGGAATCGAACGAAAGTTTCTCTCCTTCCGGAGTTGCGGTAAAGAAACGGTAGTGGAGCACAGGTTTTTCGTCGGTAAAGATCTCTGTTTTCTCGACACTTTCAAAAGTCCCCGTTTCCGGAACCTCGTGCCAGACATGCCAATCGCAGGCAAATACAAGGAGCAGCATAAGTAGAATCAGACTCGTCGTGAGCATCACCGTCGGAATGATCAGAAAGACTCGAACCGTTTTGGCTAACGTCAGAAAGACGGGAAGATCTTCCGAAATTTCCGGTTTCTGCATGAATCGGGAAACCAGAACCATCATGGCTCCCATGAATGCCATCGCAGCAGAGGAAGCGACGAAAATCATCCAAAAAGACTTTTTCTCTGGAGCGACCTCCTGTCCCATCACGCCGAAAGAGACCATGGAAAAAATTGTACCCCAGAGAAAAAACAGTTTAGCGACTGTTTTCATTCCATAGTAGATCCACATCGGAACACACTGAGCAGGAATAGGCAGCTCGAAATTCGCCATGGAAAAGTTCTTTGAACTACATTTAGGGAGTTTGAAAATTCGTTTAACTTTGACCAACCTCTAAAAACTTCATTTTAAGATAGAAGTTGCCACGACTGCAAATGATATTATAATATGGGGAAATGCGCTGTCAAGGAGTTTTGTGGTGGGGAAGGGGATTTTCCCCAAAAATTCCGATTTCTTGGATCGGACGTGAGTGCCTGATTGATTTTTATCAATATTTGTTATCTTAAGGGAATGTTTAAGTGTTTCAGACAAAAAAAAGAGTGTAAATACCGCAGGTGTGGTTTTTTCATGGATAATCGACATGATGAACAAACTGACGCACCACCTGTTCCGCCTCACGGTGTTTCGGTAAAATACGAGAAAAATTTCCCAAAACATGAAACGCGATGATTCGAATTCCTGGATTCATCCCGAAATCCAGATTTTGGATCATCGCGTTGTAGAAATTGGATGTTTTTTAGGCTCATCCGACAAGTGCGTACCGGGCTTGATGGATATTGAGGATCTTCAGGCG
>CAZRGJ010000722.1:0-1685 GCA_964599445.1 uncultured Planctomycetaceae bacterium
GCAAGCAGCGTTTCGACGGCGACGAGAATCGTCCGGTCCACCTCGTGCTTCATGTCGAGCAGAATCGCCGAACGTACCGCATTACGGCATTCAATACGGGAGAATTTCTGGAGGAATTCATGGAACTTTACCGAACGAAAACGCCGATCGACCTGGCATTTCGTCCCATCCTGAATACGTTCAACGGACAGACCCGCGTCGATTTTCATCTGGTCGACTGGCGGCTTCACTAAGAATCAGCAAACGCACAGACGCACGTTTTTTCAACGCGAAAAGCCCGAAAAAAGTATGTGTCTGCGCGTTTTTTGTGTTTTCTGTGGAAAATGTGCGCAATTCGCATTTTCAGCGGTCTGTTTTACTCTTTGATCCCACGGAAGATCGGCACGCGCATGGAGTTTTTGCTGTCTGAGAATTCCGCATCTTCCGGGATGGATGCCAGGATCGATTTCATGATGCCGTACTTTGCGTCGATGTCGTCGGCATAGTGGATCAGGAGGGACTCCGGCGTCATGTTCGTCTTGGGAGCTCCCCATTCCGGAAGCCGCTGATGCGAGAGGATGGTGTGTTCCAGCCGAAGTTGAAGTTCAAAATCGAGCTGAAAGTCGGGATCTTCCTGTCGGAGTTCTGCTGCTGTATCCCGCACATAATCGCGTCCCATGACGATGTGCCCGATGAGATTCCCTTCCGGTGTGTACTCAAAACCGGTCGGCGTCTGGCGCAGTTCTCGCAGTTTCCCGATGTCGTGCAGCGCAGCACCGCAGGCCGCGACACTGACGTTCAGTGGAGGATCCATTTCCGGATAGGTTGCCGCATAGCGAAGCGCAAGCGTCACTGTCGTCCAGAGAACATTCCGCGTGTGCTCGAGCAGACCGCCGATGTGTGCATGGTGCTTTCCCATCGCTGCGGAGGAGGTAAGGATCTCTTCCCGGTATTTCTCAAAAATATGCCGGGTCAAACGCAGAAGTCCTGCGTCGCTGACGTTCTGATCCAGTATTTCCAAAATGTCGGCGTACATTTGCTCGGCAGAAAATCGACTTTTCGGCATCCCCATGTCCGGATCGTATCCGTCGTTTCGGTCAGACTCGCGCACTTCGCGGATCATCCGAATATCGAGCCGTCCGCCGTATTTGTCTTCCACATAAAAAGTACGGATCTTGTAGTGTCCTCCGAGTTTCCATTCCTGATCACATTTGGAAAAAAGCGACGTGTTTTCCCAGATGGGGAACGCGATCTCCCGGGTTTCATCCCGAAACGCGACGCGCCAGTATGGTTTCCCGCCGGACGTGAGGGATTTTTCGCGTAGAGACAAAACGACGAAGGCGTCCGCTTCGACTCCTCCGGCAAGATCAGCCAGTTTCAGAATTTCCATCTGTTTTCCTTTTTCTTTGGGGACCATGAGGATGCGGGAAATTTGGATCCTTTTCCTCTGATTTTACCCGAACTCCGTCGCTCTGTCAAGGGGCGAAACGCACGTATTTTCGCAATTCGCCCTCTTTTTCAGGTTTTGCTTCCAAATCAAAAGAAGACGGCTTGAATTGCCGCACTCCTAAAAGGGGAGGCTAAATGAGCGGACACGCACTCAAGAAGCCCCTCCTTTTAGGAGGGGTGACAGACCGAAGGGTTGACTGGGTGGTTTGGGGGGAACTCTTCAGAAACCCCAAGTCCGTAAAAAAAGGCGCGAAACC
>CAZRGJ010000723.1:0-1680 GCA_964599445.1 uncultured Planctomycetaceae bacterium
TATTTTGTTGGTAAATTTTTTTAAAATTACCCCCCCCCCGCATTTTCACTTGACAGTCTATTTTAAAATCGTATAATTTGAAACAGATTTGGAAATTTTTGGAAAATTTATTGGACTTCTGTAACAGCAGCGTGTTTTATTTATTATACCTGTTTATTCAAAAGCGGATCCGTGAGGATGGGTGAATGATGAGAATTTTAACGGCTTTGGTCATTGGTTTTTTATTTCTGACTGGAATGGGAGAATCGATTCGTGGAGATGAGGGTTCTGCTGTGGTGCTGGCCGAAGAAAGTGTGCAGGCATCCATCCTGACCGAGACGAAGCTGGATGAAATGAAGGAGTTCGCAGTTGAATATTGGACAGAACGCGGTATGACGGAGGAGCTGGCGGAAGGGTTGTGTGAGGTTCAGGAACTGGAGCTGGCGCAATGGTATCTTTTGGATCGGGATGCGTTCATGAAGCATTTGGTCCGCTGTCTTTTTCTTGTGAATGAGACTGCGCTGATGGGGGAGCTGGAGGATTCTCCAGAGCTGGTGAATCTTGTGAGGGGGGTATTTGAACGGTCGGAAGAAAGCGCGCGGGATCTGGTGTCGGTCTATCAGTCCAATTCGGACACGGTGAAGAATCTGTACGTGCATCTCTCGGGGACGGAAGAGGCGATCCAATTGACGAAGCTGCTGAAACGGCCGGAATTTTGTGAGCGGCTTCTGAAACTTTACGAGAGATCTCCGGTGGACCTTGGGTTCTTTCAATTTTTTATGATGGCCGACGAAGCGTGGAAGGCGGATCCGAGGAGTGCGGAAGTTTACCAATGGTGGCTCTTTCGGCTCGTGGACCGGTATTTGCAGATGGATGGCGAGAGCGTTCATGGGCATGAGCCGTTCATGGTGCTGGCCTGTTTTTCGGAGCCGCTTTTGGAGGCTTTGCGGACAGATCCGATTTTGTGTGAGAGATTTCCGGAATATTGGATCGTTCTGGAACGTGTGATTGAAAAAAAGACGGAAGAGCAGATGGCTCTTGCGAAGGAAAACGTGGAGAAAAAGCCGGATGATGACGAGATGCAGAGGGTGAAAGAAGCGTACTTAAATGTGCTTTTAAATTTCATGCTGGATGAGGAGCTGTGGACGTTCCTGCCGCTGTTTTCTCCGGAGAAAGTGGAGAAGATCTACTTGAGGATCGGATCTGGAGGTTCTTTTCTTCTAACGCATGAGGCATTTTTGAAAAAAGAGGAGCCGGAAGATCCCAAAACGCGAAACGCTCGGGAACGGCTCGCGAATCTTCTGATCTCGGCGGATGAAGAGCAGCTTTACTCGATTTTTCAGATCCGGGAGGAGGCGTATCCTGATCTCGTGGTGTTTTTGAATCGTACGCTGGATGATGAAAATGTGCGGAAAGGCGTCATTTACCTTGGGAATCTCGGCTGGGATGCGCATGAGGAAGTCATGTACTGGAGTCGGCTCAGCGACGCAGCACTTCTGAAGGAGGAACCATTCTGTCTGGAAAAGGGAATGTCGGCGGCGGATTTCATTCCGGGGGTCGATATTTATCGTCTGGCAGGAAAGGTGATGGATGGTCGGCGTGTCCAAGGATGTGATTGGGTTTTAGCGGGAATTGATGCTGCCTTTTTAATTCCGGACTTGGTGTTGGGTACTGTGACTGTGGCTACCGGTGGAAGTGCAG
>CAZRGJ010000724.1:0-1675 GCA_964599445.1 uncultured Planctomycetaceae bacterium
ATTTCCCCAAAATGTGAATAATTTATTCTAACAGATCTAGTGAAGTGTGTATTGATGGAAGCTTGAACTGGTACAATACCCTTCTCAAACCCAACCTTAAACGGGTATCCACAGAGAAGAAAAGAGCTATTGAACTTAGAATCCAAAGGACAATTTTTTTTCTTCGTCAATTCTGGGCACACTGATTCCAAAAGGCTTCCGTGTCGCGTTCTTCAGTCACAAAACGCGGTTTATCCGGTTCCAGTTCGAATTTTTTCCAGTAAAATGCGACAGTCGCCGAGTTGAACAGCGTACCGTAGAGATTTTCGTAGCGTGCATTGCGTTCACTGGTTCCGAGCTGGCGGAAGTTGAAAATGTGCGCTCCGAAAATAAATTCGTGGGAGAGCTGCTCAACGCGGACGTCTGTGCCGGGTTTGACATTCTGGAGCGTCACGGAAGCATCGGCTTTTCGGTATTTTTCGATGCGGGCATCGATCTCTTTCTGGACGTCGTCGTTCCAAATCTCATAGTATCGGGTACTCATGACGCCGGGATCTGGAGTGTGGGAGGCGGGCTGGTCCGCTGCGGTCAGGGGAGAGGCGGAGAAAAACAGTACGGCACCGCAAAACACGGCATTCCGGACTCTGCGAAATAAAGCGGAAATGTGGATTCTTTTCATGAAAAACTCCTTGATTTTTAGGATAGGGCCAGGGCGTTTTTTCGTTTGACTTGCCGTTTGAGGAAGGTCGTGAACCAAAACATCATGAGTTTAGCAAAAAAACGAAATTCTTTCAAGCCCCGGCAAAGTGAAATTTGGGAAAATTTGGAAAATTTTACCGTTAAGGGGTTGACGTACCGGAGCTTTTTCCTTAAAATTGAAAAATGAGTATTTTTTGGTACATTTAGACTGAATGGTACTCTTTTGAAATTTTTTCGGTTTTTGGTGAGACGCGGGACGTCTGTCCCCCAATTTGCGTAAAGGATCCCAACGATGCATTCTGTTTTCCAACCGTTTTTTCAGATACGCCTTTTGTGCCTTTTGGCCGTTTTGTTTTTTAGCCAGACATTGGCGTTTTCCGAAATTTCCGCACAGGAAGCCGTTCCCGTACAGGAAACTGTTTCGCTGGACACGCTGCTTCGTGAAATGCTTGACCGCGAATCTATTCTTTCAGATCCAGGTGAGTTTGCGTGCCGGCAATTCAGCAGTTTTGATCGTGCGGCAAAATCTCCGGAAGAGAATTGGTTCGCCAATGCGGATACGGCCCAGTTTCTTCGGACGGAAGAACGGAACGGCAGGACGGAGTGGGTCCTGATGGACGTCCAGGGACCGGGGGCGGTCGTGCGGTGGTGGCTCACTGCGCCGCACTACAAAAACCGCCTCTACATCTACGTGGACGGGGCCTCCAAGCCGACGTTTGCCGGTAAAGTGGATGAGCTGGTCGGCGGGGCTTTCTTCTGCGGTGCACCGCTTTCTCAGGAAACTGCAAGAGGCCGAAATCTCTACCTGCCGATCCCGTACGCCAAGTCGCTTAAAGTCACGTGCGATGCGATGCCGGAACAGAAAAATCTTTACTTTCAGATCAACTATCGGACCTACGCGCCGGGGAAAAAGGTGGAATCGCTGACTCCTGAGACGCTGTTGGCCGCAAAAGAAAAGATCCGGCAGACGAACGAAACTCTGGGAAAACTGCCTGTT
>CAZRGJ010000725.1:0-1673 GCA_964599445.1 uncultured Planctomycetaceae bacterium
GCAGCGTCCGTCTTTTCTGCCGGAGCGCTGGCGGGAGCTGCTGTTTCTGCCTGAACCGTCGGAGCAGACTGTGCGGCAGCCGTTTCACCGGCGGTCTGGGCCTGAACCGAAATGGAAATCAATGCAAACATAAAAAAGGAAGCGAAAATCAAAACAGAACGTGATCTCATCGGAAACCTCACAGTCAATGAAATGAACGGTACGTTTCATTAAAAACGTACGGGAAGAACTCAAAATTTTACGGCTCATGAATGAAAGCACGAACTTCTGTTCTTTCTCATGAGCCGTTGAACTTTTCGAAGCCGGAATTCCGACTCCGATCCTCTTCAGACTTGCCGTCTGAAAAATTTCAGACTCTATTTCGTGACCTGGCAGTTCGGAAGCGCAGCGGAAAGAGCTTCGATCGCAGCATCGGAAATGCCCGTCGCACGGAAGCTGACCTTCTTGAGCGAGGTCATTTTCTTCAGCGATTCGATGCACGCATCCGTGATCATCGTCTCGGCAAGATCCAGATCTTCAAGATTCGTCAGAGCGGTCAGCTTCGCGACGCCTTCGTCCGTGATCTGGTTGGCGACCAGGGAGAGACGTTTCAGCGAGGTGATCTTCACGATGGAATCCAGACCGGCGTCGGACAGAATGTTCGCCCACAGATCAAGATGGTCGAGCTTAGTGAGGCCTTCGAGATATTTCGCGCCTTCGTCGTCAATGACGTTTTCGCTCACGATCAGCTGGGTCAGTTCCGGCATGTTGGCGCAGGCTTTCAGCGCATCGCTGCCGAGGTAGTTTCCGCGCAGGTTCAGTTTGCGCATATTTTTCAGACCGGCGAGCTGATTCACGCCGTCATCGGAAATGGCGATGCAGCGCATGATGGTGATCTCCTGCATGGAATCTGTCATTTCGCCGAGCCACGCGATCGCCGTGTCGTCAAACGTCTGGGAGTCTTCGATGCCGAACGTCTTCAGCTTCTTGCCGCGGACGTTTTCGATGCCGGCGTTGGTGACGGCGGTGCAGCGCAGTTTCAGAACGATCAGGTTCGGGAGTTCTTTCACGCAGGCGAGACCTTCATCGGTGACCGCCGCGCAGCCGCGCAGGTCGAGAAGACGCAGCGTCTTGACCGCCGTCAGCTTTTTGATCCCTTCATTATCGAAGTTTCCGTAAAGGAGGACCAGGTTGCGCAGATTCGGCATTTTGGAAACGTACTCAAGCGTTTCGGCTCCGAGGTACGTATTGCGGCGGAGCGTCAGTTCGGCAACCCACGGCATATCCGCAATGAACGCCATGTCGGAATCGACGAAGTCCGTATTTTCGATCGAGAGTTTTTTGCAGTTGACCAGTCCCTTAATGACGTCCGCTCCGCCCGGTTTCAGATTCGCGCCGTAAATTTTGCACTGGGTGACGGTATCCAGCTTGCAGATCTTCGCAAGGTCTTCGTTCGTGCAGATACGGTCGGTCAAGTCGAAGGAAACGATGTCGCCTTCGGCATTCGTCTGATAGTTGGCCATTCGGGCTTCAAAAACGTCGATCGCAGCCTGACGTTCTTCGGCGGTCGGTTTGGCGAGGCAGGCTCCGGCACACAGAAGCGACACCAAAGCAGAAAGGGTGAGATTTTTCAAACTCATGGAAAACTCCTTTTGGAACTTGATGAAAAACAAAAATTTACGGCCGCGCAGATC
>CAZRGJ010000726.1:0-1672 GCA_964599445.1 uncultured Planctomycetaceae bacterium
TAACTCTCCAGCAGCGACGCTGACGCTGTTTCTGATTAATTTTAGTACGTTCCACGGCTAAATCTCTTTTTCTACATTGATGTCAGCATGTCAACGGCCATCGAAGACCGCTGACGGTGCATTCTGCCTGCTGACGTTTACTATTTCGCAACAACTTTACCCTGCTTGCGGCGGACATTTTCGCCCTGATAACGAATGCCCTTGCCTTTGTACGGCTCGACCGGGCGCTTCGCTCTCGTCGCGGCAGCGAACTGGGTCACTTGCTGCTTGTCAATACCAGTGATCAGAACGTGTGTCTGATCGGGACAGGTAACACTCAGGCCTTCCGGAATCGGGATCTGAAGCTCATTCGCCATCCCAACACGCAGCTGAAGAGTATTGTTCTGAACGGCGGCGATGTAACCAACACCAACCAGCTCAAGACGCTTCTCATATCCAGCCGTGACGCCGATCACCATGTTATTGATCATGGCGCGGGTCAGTCCGTGGAATGCGCGGCTCTGACGTTCGTCGTCAGCGCGGTCCACAATAACTTTACCATCTTCAACAGTAACCGTGATGAAGGAAGCTACCGGGAATTCCAACTTTCCTTTGGGGCCTTCGACGGTGACTTTCGAAGCTTCGGCCGTAACCGTCACTCCAGCAGGCACCAAAACAGGTTTCTTTCCAATACGTGACATTGAATCTACCTTCGCTATTTCTGTCTGGCGGAACTTCCGCTCCGCCAGCTGTTCCTTTTGAGGCGCAATGAATACGGCAGAATTGGCAAATCACCAAATCTCACAAATGATCTCGCCGCCGTTCTTCTTCGCTTTGGCCTCACGGTCACTCATCAACCCCTGGCTTGTGCTGACCACGGAAATACCCAAACCGTTCAGAACGGGTTTCAGGTCTTCAGCGCTCGAATAAACACGGCATCCAGGTTTACTCACTCGTTTAATGTGCCGAATAACACGTTCGCCATTGGGTCCGTATTTCAACTGAATACGGATGACGTTCACAGGCTGGGCTTCAATGATCTGATAGTCCCAAATGTAGCCTTCCCGCTTCATCACTTCCGCGATGTTCTTCTTCAGATTCGAGAACGGAAGGTCAACATACTGCTTTTCAACTCGCACGGAGTTCCGAATACGTGTCAACATATCGGCGATAGGATCGGTCATCATAATTTTCGTTCCTTTACCAGCTCGCCTTCTTCACGCCAGGGATCAAACCCTGGTCTGCCAATTTACGAAAGCAAATACGACAAACACCGAATTTACGATAAACTGCACGTGGTCTTCCACACAAAAGACAACGATTCTCGCTGCGCGTGGAAAATTTGGGCGTTCTGCTTGCTTTTGCAATCTTTGATTTACTAGCCATTTGAAGTTCCCTTATTTGTCTGCACGAAACGGCATGCCGAATTTCTTCAAAAGAACGCGGGCATCGTCGTCGCTCTTCGCAGTGGTCACGATCGTGATCGTCATACCCTGCGGACGGGTAAATTTATCCGGATTCAGTTCCGGAAACACAATCTGTTCAGTCAATCCCATGTTGTAATTGCCGCGCTTGTCAAATCCATTCGGATTCAGACCGCGGAAGTCACGAACTCGCGGGAGAGCAATGCTGATCAGACGGTCCAAAAACTCGTACATCCGCTGATGACGAAGTGTAACTTTGCACCCAATTT
>CAZRGJ010000727.1:0-1668 GCA_964599445.1 uncultured Planctomycetaceae bacterium
CAGCCTCGCCGCTGGAAACCATTCGGCTCAGGTTCTGAAGCATACGCTGATCGCTCTCATCGCCGACACGATTCCAGATACTGTGAAGCGCGTTCTCCGCAAGAATAGCGACCGTTCGGTCCGCATCCCGCAGAGCAGACACCAGGATCCGCACGGAACTCATTTCGCCCGTCGATCCAAGCGCAAGCACCGCAGCCCGGCGAACACTGGCGTCCGAATGCGATACCAGACGCTCCAAAGTACCTGCCGTATAGCAGCGGGCAACCTCTGATTTAAAATCCGACATATTCGCCTGCAAAAGGTAACGCTGGTAAATATCCAGCAGCACAGGGAAGCGACTACATCGACAATTCACGTAAAGATTCCTTTCTTTTGGGTTGGAAGTTTTGGACTGACCTCGTTTTTTCTTCTACTTTTATTCTACACCGCATTTCACGCTCCGGCAAATAGTTTTTCACTTTTTTCTCCCGGTTTTTTTCATTTCCGTGTCTGTTCTGACTATTGAAAAAACCTTGATCTTCCCGCGAAATTTACTCTTTAGAAAAACTTTCCCGGATACTAAAAAAAAAGAAAAGACGCTCCCCTCAACGGTCAGTCAGACTTTAACGACACCCGGAACACATTGTGTGCTTTTCCGCGGATTTTCAGACATTCAGCTTACGTTCCACATGATCCAGAAAAAGTTCCAGAATATCCAGATCCGTATGTGCGTAAAGCATCCGCGACCCAACGACGTCCTCGATCTCATTAAGGACAGGCAGGCCTTCATGAAAGATCAGATCGATCCCGGCAAAGTCGAATTTCATCAGTTTCAGGATCCGGCCGGCAAGTTCAAGTTCACCGTCCGTCAATTCCCGGCGAAACGCGCTCCCGCCGAGCGAATAATTGCTCCGAAAATCCGACTCGGAACGGCGTTCCATCGCCGCGATGATCTCGTTTCCCACGACGTAAATGCGCAGATCCCGTCCCGGCGTATCCGCAAGAGACTGGACCATCCAGCGTCCGGAAGGTCCGAAATATCCGGAATATCCAGGAGAAGGAGAAGCAAAAAAAGGCCGTCCTTCTGTTTCCCGTTCCAGTATGCGCTGAAGTTCTGCCGCATCGTGAACGCAGAAAACCTCCGAGCCGCCGTGCCCGTCTCTTGATTTTAAAACAAAAGGAAAAGGCGGAAGAGACGCCGGATCCAGTTCCCGGGACTCCATCATCGGGATCCCGCACGGGCTGAAATGGCGAAAAGTCTTCAGTTTGTCGTTCGTGATCTCCGAAACACAGGCCGAATTGAAAACTCGCACTCCCGTATCCTCGCACCGTCGGGAGAATTCCGGGGACGTGCAGCGCATAAAGACGGCATCCGGCCGCTCCTGCCCAACGGTTTCGGGAGACCATTCCTGAAGTTCCTCAAGTAGCTTCACCTCCAGTTTCCAGCCGCGCCGGGCACATTTTTCGGTCAGTGTTTCCGCAAACCAGCGGTTGCGGGCAAGACGCACGGAATCGTAAATTAGGAAAATACGGAACGATTTCATCTCGGCACACGGAACTCCATGAAGGAACAGGAAACAGGACGGAAACGGAAACTTCACGACCGAAAAAACGATCGGCAAAACGGCCGGCAAATGGACCCGCCAAAACAGGAAATGCGCATCCATTCCATTCTTCGGATCTAAATGA
>CAZRGJ010000728.1:0-1664 GCA_964599445.1 uncultured Planctomycetaceae bacterium
CGGTTCACTGGACGGACTCCCCATCGTGAACATCCCCGGCGGGCACCAGCGGAAGGTGTATTTGATGCCGTCAACGGTCTTCACCATCCGCTCACCGGCGGTGCGGACAACGGGAGGTTGTGGAGGAGTGACGGGGCCGACCGTCTCATTGGCTTCGGCATTTGTCTCCACATTTGCCTCTGTTTCGGTCTCTGTTTCGGTCTCCGTATTTGGCTCCGTATTTGTATTTTCGGGCTGTTCTACCACGCGGGTTTCGGAATCAGCAGAGGGGATCGCTGCTTCCTTTTGGCTGGAGAAAAACGAACCTGCAATAAGTACAAATATAAATAATAGGACTAATTTCGATTTTATATGAAAACTTTTTTCATCCGAAGGTGGATTTTCCAGCGCATCAAGAAACTCCGTACAGGTCGCATACCGGTCTTCCTTGTTGATGCTCATGGCTTTGCACAAGACTTTGTAGATGCCCTCCGAAAGACGTTCATTTCGCGGCAATGGAAGCGCTTTCAAGTAATACACGGTATCACGGTCGCCAGGAAACGGCACTTTTCCGGTGAGGAATTCATAGGTCATGACAGCAAACGCATACTGGTCCGTACGCCCATCCTGCGGCTGTTTTCCATGCTGTTCCGGTGCCATATAATGGGCCGTTCCGGAATTGGATCGGCTGTGTCCGATCGTCATGTTTGTTTCTTCCGTGTGGATCCTTGCCGCAATTCCAAAATCGATCAGCCACGGATGATCCATCTCTCCCTGTTTGCGGAAAATAATATTTCCAGGTTTCACATCCCGATGAAAGACTTTTTCTTTATGTATAGCATCCAGAGCCTTCGCGATCAAGCGGAAGATCGGAAGGAACGTCTCGAGCGGGAGTCCGTTTTCGGGTCCAGACTGGGCCTTAAACCAATCGGCGAGCGTCTCGCCTTCCGCATACGCCATGACAAGAAAAGGACCATAATTCGGATCTGTCTCGAACGCGTAAAGCGGGCAGATATACTGATGATTCAGTTCCTGAGTCAGTCTGAAAATACGCTGGACCTCTTCCCTGGCCTCTTCCCTGTTGAGATTCTCTTCTTTGATCAGCTTGCAGACCACAGTCTGCTGCGTATTACCGGAATACCTGACCGCCTTCCATGCCAACCCCATTCCACCTTCGCCAAGCTTTTTCTCCAAAAGATAGTTGTGGTGCTCGCCAAGCCAGGAATTCGGCTCAAGTTTCTGTGCATCGTCAGGTTCGTTTGGGTATTTAAACGTAAAATCGGAATCGGAATCAGTCATGGCAAAAAAATTTTCACAAAAAGAAGGAACAAAAACGAATACCTGTTCATTTTATCACATTTTCAAAAAAATTTCAAGGGGGAATCAGGAGATCGGGAGGTTTTCAGAAAAAGTTTTGCGGGGCCTTGTATTTATTTTTAAATCCACTATAATGAAAAGGAATATTTCTATACTGGAGAAATATTTTTGTTTTTTTCGCAATTTTTAAAAGGAGAATTTCCGTGTCCATCAAAAATCAGATGAATCCAGCCCAAACCGCCTCGCCGTCCCAGCCTCTTACGGGTGCGGATGTCGTGGTACTGTCGCTTATCCATCATGAGGTCGACACGGTATTCGCATATCCAGGCGGAGCCGTGATCCCTCTCCATCAGGCCTACTCCCGCTAC
>CAZRGJ010000729.1:0-1664 GCA_964599445.1 uncultured Planctomycetaceae bacterium
ATCACGTTCATACGCGTTCAAGAGGTCACGCCTCCTTTCCTTTTCTTTTTATATGTTAACAAAAAACGGTCTCTATGAAAATATTTTTCATTTTCCCGCTTTTTTCCTGAAAAAAACGGAACTGGACGTCTTTTCTTCTGCACGGAGGGTCCCTCATTGACGAAAAATAAACCTCATGTATAATAAAATTTCTTTACCAGTTGATCCGACTCATCCAGATATGTGTGCCGGTTTGGTGCGCAGAAAAAAACAAAAAGAAAAGAATGTTCAGGAGGTCCATGCCATGGAGCAGAAAAAAGACCTGAATCTGTTTCTGAAGTACATCATTCCCTCGATAGCGAGTATGGTTATCGCGGGTTCTTTCTGTATCGTGGACATGATCTTCATCGGGCAGGGAATCGGTGAGATCGGCCTTGCGGCACTTGGGATCGCGTGGCCGTTGGTGATGGTTTTTATTGCGCTCGCAGAGATGATCGGATCTGGCGCGGCCGTGCTAATCTCGCAGGCTCGCGGTGAAGGAGATCTTCAGGAAACGCAGCGTCTCTTCTGCAATCTGACTTGGCTTCAGGCCGTCGTGACCGCGATTTTGATGGTTCCCGTCCTGATATTCCTTCCGGAAATACTCCGATTCTTTGGGACGACGGAGATCCTCATGCCTTACGCTTTGGAATATCTCCGGCCAATGATCTGGACGATCGGTGTGTGCGTTTTCATGATCGGCGGGATCGCAGTCATGCGGAATGACGGAAGCCCGGTCCTCGCGATGTGGGTCGAGTGTACGGGGCTTTTGGGAAATATCGTACTGGACTGGCTTTTCATCATTTACTTTTCCTGGGGATCCTGGGGGGCTGCGTGGGCGACGATCATCAGTCAGTGCTTGGCGTGTATCATCATCCTCTGGTATTTTTTCTCCAAACAGACCCGGCTTCGCTTTACCCGTCAGTGTTTCATGCCGTCTTTGCGCCTGATCCGGTCGATCTTCGTGACGGGGATCCCAACTTTGGGGAGTATGCTGGCGATCCTTCTGATGCTGACGCTCCACAATTACCAGGCGATGCAGTACGGCGGCGAAGTCGGGTTGGCGCCCTACACGATGCTCTCCGCTCTTGAAGCGTTCGGCTCACATCTGATGGGTGGACTGGCTGCGGGAACGCAGGCGATCACCGCATTCCTGCATGGTGCCGAAGAACACGTACGGAAACGGCACATCGGACGTATGGCGTGCTGGAGCTCGATCGGTCTGGGACTCACAATGTGGCTAATGTGCTATGTTTTGCGGTACTTCCTGCCGGGATGGGCCGGTCTGGACGGCGAAACGGCAGAACTCGCGATCCGCGGCGTGCTCATCAGTTCCTCGGCATTTCTTTTCCTGGGGCTGATCCGGGTCGCCAGCTACTACTATCAGTCGACGGAACAGATCGCGAAATCGTCGCTTCTGATCTGCGGAGACGGATTTTTCGCGCTTCCGCTTTGCCTATTCTTGCTTCCGCTCTGGTTTTCGATGGACGGTGTGTGGGCTGCGATGCCGGTCTCGCGTGTGATCCTCTTCGTGCTCCTGGCTATCATCTGGTATCTGGACTGGCCAGGAACGGGAAAAGCGAAAATTTTACCTAGGGCGTGTTCACTCAAAAAACAAACAAATTTTGTTAAGCAGCCGATGAAAG
>CAZRGJ010000730.1:0-1662 GCA_964599445.1 uncultured Planctomycetaceae bacterium
ACTGGTGGAAGGCTACTGGAAGTGGACGAGCGGAAAAATCAAATTCATTGCGGACCTCGGATGCCAGCCGGACCAGCTTCTGGACACGATCAAGCGCGTTCTGGAAACGAATCCGGCAGCGTGCTACATTCAGGGAGAAACATCGGATCGCATCGTACGCGAGAATGCGGATCTGGACCTTTTTCCCAAAGCGATGGAATTGATCCGCTCTGCTGGGATCCCGGCCGGCATCGGCGCACACCGGATCGAGACACTTCGCGCGGTCGAGACGACGGGTACGTCTCCCGATTTCTGGATGAAGACGTTCCACACGCACGACTACTGGTCGGCAAAAGCGGAGACGGAGCACGACAATATTTTCTGCAGAAAGCCGGAAGAAACGAAAGCGTGGATGGAGACGCGTAAAGAGCCGTGGATCGCATTCAAGGTCTTGGCGGCAGGCGCACTGCGTCCTGAACAGGGATTTCGCACGGCACTGGAAGCGGGAGCGGATTTCCTTTGTGTCGGAATGTACGATTTCCAGACGGTCCAAAACGTGAACACTTTCTGCCAGATCTGGAATTCAGAGTTGAACCGCACACGTCCCTGGATGACTCCAAACGTGGACCGAAAGGAACTCCTCCGTCAGGAACGTGCCGCGAGCCGAGAGTCTGCCGCAGAGAATGCCGACTAAGAAAAGCCGCAAGCCAAGGTTTCTGTCCCTGCGCGGATGCGTGAAAAAATGAAACGCGGAAAGTGGAAAGTACGTATCCGGACACAAAAATTCACGAAAGACACGAAAAAGCGCGAAAAGTTTCTCAAGAGCACTTTGCCGATTTCGTATTCTTTCGTGAATTTTGCGTTTCAGGTCCTCATTTTCTGTGTACTTCTGCGGTTTCGCTGCGTACTTCGCGGTTTTTCTGTTTTTTCCCGCGGCATTTCTGCATTTTCCGCACTGTATTCTCCACGCTGCGTTTTCAGATCCAACGTTTCCGCGGAGCAACACGTGTCCGCTAGCAGTGAAGTTCTACGATGTCGCGGTCATTCAGCACATAGTCGCCCTTCATCGGCGTACCGTCGTGAACGGCAGTTCCCCAGATCCGTGCATACTTGAGCTTTTCGAGGTAGTCTTTGTGGACCAGCCCGGCGAGATCGAGCAGGGTACTTCCGACCGGGAGCGTAAAAGGCCGGTCCATGTCCGCGGTTTTGGAGGTCGGGAGTTTCGTGTAGACGCGCACGACGTTCAGCGCATGGTAGATCGCGTCGCGCAGCGGCTCTACGCCGGTCAGTTCCGTCGCACTGATCGGGAACTCTTCAAATCCCCAATCCGTCAGTTCATGGAAGATCTCAAGCCGATCCATCGCGCCGGGGACGTCGATCTTGTTCGGCACCAGGAACGTCCGCGTGTAGGAGAGTCCCACATCGTCCTCGTCCAGGCACGATTCTTTTCCAAGGCGCGTCCGCGTGGAATTCAACCGATCCATCAGCGCGATGCAGTTTTCCACGCCGTCATCGTCGCCGAGATCCAGCAGAAGGAGAGCCAGGTCGGCACTTCGAATGAAGCTGTACGTGCTCGGCTCGAGGAAATCCGGCGTGATGGGCGGAGTGTCGATCATCTGGACTAGAACGTCAAATTCCGCGGCTGGCGGGGAGACTGCGTCCGCAATAACTCCACCACCCACA
>CAZRGJ010000731.1:0-1660 GCA_964599445.1 uncultured Planctomycetaceae bacterium
TCCCGTACTTCCTTCACCGATGTTGAACCAGCTGCGGGTCGTGAGTTTTCCGCCGCTCTGGAGCAGATGGCCGACGGCTCCGTTTCCGATCTGGAGATCCGAACCGCCGACGTAGACGTCCGCAGTCCCGGAGATTTCCATTTTACCGCCCGCGCCGCGCATACCGATATTCAAAGCGACGTCCGTCCGATTGAAATCCACGTTTCCAGCCGTGATTTTCAGCGTTCCGGCTGCGCCGCAGCCGACGAGGATCTCATTGCTGAACGCAGCATCTCCTACGATCTCGAGCGTTCCCGTTCCGGTGTGCGTTCCCTCTTTAATGAATCCGACGTAGATTTTATCGCTGAACGAATTCGCGCCGCCGGTGATCTTCAGCGTACCATTCGCGCCGTTCGTCGTGGAGATCAGGACCGGTTTCGCGAAATTGGAAACTCCGCCCGAAAGGTGCATGACGGCATTCGCCCCTGTCCCGGCACCAATGTGGACCTCATCCTTAAAATCAGCCGTTCCGCCGGTGACGTTGAAATCCACGAAGTTCCTGTCGCTGGCCGTCGTGTTTGCGCCGCTTCCGAGATAGACCATTCCCTGACTGGTCCACGTACCGCCGGAGATCTCGATGAGCGTTTTCTGTACCGAAGTGAAGTTCCCCGTTTTTCCGACGACGACCCCGCCGTTCGCGGTAAAGCTCCCGGACTTCAGCAGCATGGTGTTCGTTCCGAGGTAGTTCCCCGACTCACTCGCATTGTCGCCGCCAAGTATGGTATTTGTAGAAACGGTCAGCGACCCGCCGTCGATGGTGAGGGTGGAGTCTCCGGATTTCAGCGGCGCGTATCCGAGGATCAGGTTTCCGACCGTCGCGGACGCAGTACCCATAATGTTCATCTGCCCGGGACCGCGGCGTCCAACGCAGAGATAGTTGACGTTGGAGATCTCGCCGCCCGAGAAATTGTAGACAGCCGCGGAATCACCAGGATTCTCGCCGATATTCAGCCACCTGTCCCCGGAATTTATGGAATAGTGGAGCGTTCCACCCGTCTGATTCATGACTGTCCCGCCGTAAAGATGGATGTCGTGCCCCCCCTCGTTAAAAGTCCCGCCATTCAAATTGACGGTCATATTCCGAAATCCAAGGCTCCCGGAGCTGGTGACGGTCCCGGCATTGATCGTGACGGAATCTCCGTTTACCGGCGCACTTGCGGAGGGAGTGGTCCCATCGACGAGCCAGCTCCCCGCACTCGCCCAACTCCCGTCACTTCCGTCCCACGTCAACGACGCGGCAGAAAGCGGGACCTCCGACGCCGGTATCGACGCCGCCAACATAGCCCCCAGCAAAACATTCAGGGAAACACGGTTTCGGACTTTCATTTCTTCACCTCAAAAGGAGAAAATTACACGATGATTCGAAATTTCACTACTCCAGTATATTCCAAAATTCCCTTTCGTCAACAAAGATTTCAAAAAATTTCAAAAAAAGATAAAATTTGGGCTATCTGGCAGCTATGCCGCGTGGATAGTTAAAATTGCCTTGACATCACATTCTTTCAAACTGTTTTGGGGAGATCTCACCATGAATATTTAACGGTATAAAGGCCTCGTGCCTGAATTGCTTGAGTACTCATAGGCCCTCCTTGATATTTTTTTCAAAAAAAGTAAACTAATG
>CAZRGJ010000732.1:0-1147 GCA_964599445.1 uncultured Planctomycetaceae bacterium
GAACAGAAGAGAAAGTGTGCGCATGAAGAGGTCTGGGGGGATTCATGAAGCAGCGTTCGGCATTGGGAAACCAGAGACTCGCGATCCTGATTTCTGAGATGCCGTCCGCTGCTGGTGGAAATAGGAAAGAAATTCCTTTTCAGTCTGGATCTAAAGGATCGGCTGAATGGAAATTTCGTCGACGGTATACGCGGTTTCTGACTCGCTCAAAGAGAGGATCGCGAACCATTCGAGCACGTGGAAATTTTCCGGAAGAGGGAATGGCCCAAAACTTTGGGAGGAAGTTTTTCCTGATGCCGGATCTTGCGAACGGATCTCCAGAGTCCATTCCCGGGATGATTCCTTGCCGAGTGGATGGTTTTCAATATTTTTCGCGGTGTTGGGGGAGTGCTTTCCCGTGCGGCTTTGGGCCGTTTTTCCCGGGCTTTTGAGATCCCCGTTTTCAAAACGGATGACGAATTGTGTCCAGCATTCCAGCGGGAGTACCGCAAGAGGCGGTCCGCGGAACGAAAGGGTTCCATTTTCGGAGATCCGGAGCGTCGGTCCGCTTTCGTAATTTCCCGCAGTGTTGGAGTACTGGCGCGTTTCGCACAGCAGAATATTTCCTTTTTCCGGACGGATAGCCCAGGACAGCTCCAGTTTTCCCGGCGGGAACCATGGCTGCGCGATGATGTGCGGATCGTAGGAATTTTTGTGGATCGGGGAGTCAATGACTTTCAGTGCGTACTTTCCCCGGAATGGGTTTTCGCTGCTGACGACGAGGCAGTCCGGATGTCCTTCCCCTTCCCGAGAATCGAAATGCGTCATGCCGACGGGCAGATCCCCCATGTCGGATGGATCGTCGAAAGAGGCAAGCCAGGCGGAGGTTTCCGGAGTTGGAGCATGGGTCTCGCAGGGACGGTGAACGACCTGTGCCGCCAGCCGGACCCATTCCGTCGAGCCGTAAAGACCGGCACGCAGATCGGGACGGGACGGCGCACTTCCGGGGACTCCGTTCGCGATGTCGGCACGTTCCTGGGGAGGCCCCGTCAGGTCGAACGGCTCAAATCCGAGGGCGAAGGCGGGAGAGTCGGGACTCAGGCGGAAGTCGCGTGCCTCGGCATCCTGGAATTTGGGGTCTGCGGTGATGCTTTCCGCATCCTGTTCG
>CAZRGJ010000732.1:1157-1658 GCA_964599445.1 uncultured Planctomycetaceae bacterium
GTACGCCATTCGTCAAGCGTTTTTCCGAGGAAAATGGGCGTTTCGGTCAGGCTCCAAAAACAGTTTCGGTTTTGGAGGAGCGATTTTTCGGGATTCAGACCGTAGCCGCTTCCGCTGAGCATCTGACCGGTCGTGTTCAGGCAGATATTTCGTTCGACTTTCGCGCCGAAATCGTGGTCCGTGTGCATGACGTTGCTTCGCACGATCGCCGTCGAATCGGAAAAGGCGAAAATATTGTTCCGGTAGACCGCATTGTACGGGTAGGCGTAATTGTGGATGTGGAGGCCGGGATCCTGGGTGTCGTGGATGAGATTGGATTCCATCACGATATTCGAGGTCCCCGCATCGCCATAGAGTCCCCAGCCGCCGTAGCCGATGTTTCCGAAAGTGTACCGGCGGACGTCATGGATCCAGTTATGGTGAAGGCGCGTGCCGTCCGTATCTCCCAGCGTGTAGATACCCGCCAGGTCATTCATGACGCCGCGGGAAATGTGGTGGAGG
>CAZRGJ010000733.1:0-1650 GCA_964599445.1 uncultured Planctomycetaceae bacterium
AAGTCGAAAAACTTCGCGGAGTGGAATTGTAAGGAGGGTGATTCATGAACTTAACTAATGTAAACGTCGGAATTCATAAAAACAAGAAGCCGACTCGTCTGGGTCGTGGTAAAGGTACCGGTCAGGGCAAAACCGCTGGCCGCGGTCACAAAGGATTTGGAAGCCGTAACGGTTCTTCCCAGAACGTGAGTTTTGAAGGCGGTCAGATGCCGCTCTTCCGCCGCATTCCGAAGCGTGGTTTCAACAACGCCGGCGCTGCGAAGGTTGCTAACATCAACGTGTGCGACATTGACAAGTTCTTTGAAGACGGCGAAGTCGTTTCCCCCGAAACGCTCAAGTCCAAGGGACTCATCAAATATCGTTACGATGTTCTGAAGGTTCTCGGCGATGGCGAACTGACCAAAAAGGTCAAGGTCCAGGCTCATCGTTTCAGCAAGAGTGCTGAAGAGAAGATCAAGGCCGCCGGCAGTGAAATGGAAGTACTTCCGGGCAAAGCTCCGGTCGTCAAATTTCAGAAAAAAGTCAAGGCTTAATATTTCGCCAGCTTTTTGATCTACACGGCGTAAGACTGCACATAGGGTGGTTTTACGCCTTTGTTTTTATGCAGGAGCGCAAGCGCGGCAGCTTTCAGACGGTATTGGTTCACTGACTTTATCGTTTCAGTCCGGGAAGGACTGGCGGTTTCTCGAACCTACCCTCTCTCAGCTGGGATGGGAACTCCATCTTTTTCGAGAGAAAAGCGTTTTTTTTCGTTTTTTTGCATGAAAACGCGGATTTATCGCACCATTCCCCCTAGTGGAAACTGGATTAATGTGATAAAATCCTGATGTTGTTTACTGTGTTTTGGCGAGTTCCATTCATCGCCGTTCTGCTTTCGGGCAGCGGCTGCTTTCGGAGCCGTATGAATGGATGGGCCGGTACAGTATCGTTTCCTGTTGGGTGGGTTTCCCCACATATTTCGTTCGGGATGATTTTTTCATTTCGGGCACAGTGTATACAAGGATGAATCATTCATGTTTGAAAAGATTCGAGTCATCTTTACCATCCCGGAGCTGCGTCGCAAGATCTTCCTGACTCTTCTGCTCCTGGCGATTTTCCGTGTCGGTTACCAGATCAATCTTCCGATGGTCAATCCGGCGGAAGTCGCGATCGAAAACACCGGAACGAGTGATGCTCTTCAGACCCTGTTGAATCAGGCTGCGGTTTTCAGTGCGTCGGATATCCGTCAGATCACGATCTTTGGTCTGGGGATCATGCCGTACATTTCCGCTTCGATTATTTTCCAGCTTCTGGCGAGTGTTTACGCTCCGCTGGAGAAACTTCAGAAGGAAGGTGAGAGCGGACGTAAAAAGATCAATGAGTACACGCGTTATGCGACGATCGTGCTCTGCATTTTCCAGAGCTGGTTCTACCTGATCGCCATGCCGACCATTTTCGGAAGCAACAAGATCTTCCTGGACGGTTTCTGTGATCCGGGGACCGGTACGCTGTATCTTTCCTGGCAGATCATCGCGGTCTTCATCATGACGTGCGGAACGGCGTTCCTCATGTGGCTTGGCGAGCAGATCGATGCTTACGGTATCGGTAACGGGATCAGCCTCCTCATCATGGCAGGCATCCTTGCCCGTATGCCGGAACCGATCATCAAGC
>CAZRGJ010000734.1:0-1649 GCA_964599445.1 uncultured Planctomycetaceae bacterium
GTAGCAACATCAACGTAAACTACCTCGTCAACGTCGTCGAAAACGATCTCGTCGTCTTTATTCAGGCCTTCACGATAGTCGATCTGGATTTCTGTTCCCACTTCGACTTTGAACTGACGACCACCATCTCGAATAATCGCGTACATTGTTTTCCTCAGCTTAAATTGGTTATGGTAAATGTAAATTTTAAACCCAATAATAAATGAATTCGTATTATAGCCAAAATCCAGCTTTCTGCAAGGGGGGGGGCGACCCGCGAAATGGAAATTTGGGTAAAAAAAGATGATTTTCTCTCCATTTTCTTTCAAAACACGCTCCATATCTTTAAAGGATCGCTCTCCGGATCTCTCCTTTTTTTATTTCTCTTCCTCCCCCGCACAACACGGAACAGACTGGACTGCCAGATAAAACAGGATACAGAATAGGAATTAAGACAGGGAAAATAGGAAATTTATTTCTCTTGTATTGATTATAGCGAAGCGAGGCTCAAAATATCTGCAAAAAACCACAAAACCGACACAATCCAACTAACCATAAGTTCACGCATGGACGAAATAACAGTCTGGAGAGAGTCGATACATTCGTTCAGATGTGAATGTGTCTGAAAATTTGTCTTTTATTCAAGGATGAGAAAAATGAAGAAGGAATTTTTAGGAGTTTTCGGATTCCTTGCGGCATTGCTTATGTCCTGCACGATGAGCAATGCGGCAGAATCGATCCTGCTTGCGGATGCAGCAGTCGAGACGAAAGCAGCCGAAGCAGCTCCAGCTGCAGCGGTCCCGCAGGTCCAGTACGTTGAATATGAATCCCGTATTGATTTCAGCGGGCACATCTGGGGATCCTGGTGGGATGGATTCACCCGTGAAGGCAATGCCGGAAATATCACGCAGGCGTGGCTTACTGCGGAACGCGCGATCGATACGGACAAATACGGTGCGGACTGGGGGTTCCGCGTCGATACGATCTACGGTACGGACGGAGCCGAGGCGCAGTGCTACGGTGACGGCGGTTTTGACGGCAAATGGGGCACGAGCGGTGACGGTTACGGCGCAGCCATTTTCCAGGCCTACGCGGAAGTCGGCGTCAATGATTTCTCAATGATCATCGGTAAATTCGAAACCACCCTTGGTTACGAATGCCTCGATGAGACCGAAGAACTCTTCAACTCCCACTCCTACATGTACGAACATGAACCGATGACCCACACCGGTATCCTCGGCACGTACGACATGACGGAAAAACTGTCCTTCAACTTCGGCGTCACCACCGGCAACGACAACAGTTTTGAAGGTCGGAGTGACGACTACGGCATTCTTTTTGGAACGACCTACCAGTTCACCGACCGCTTCAGCGTCTCCTACGCCGGAATGTGGAACCGCGTGACGGAAGGCGCGACGATGGGATTCGATTACTTCGACGTCTTCGGCGGCGAAGAAACCGGTGCAGTGAACGAATACATGCACACCATCGCTGCCAGCTGGGACATCACTGACCGTCTCAACTACACTTTCGTGACCAACTATGGAAGCATGACCGACAAAGCGACCGACACGATGCTTTACGGCCAGTTCGGCATCGCGAACTACCTGGCGTACACCCTGACCGACAAAATCACCCTCGGTGCCCGGTTCGAGTGGTTCCACCAGTGG
>CAZRGJ010000735.1:0-1642 GCA_964599445.1 uncultured Planctomycetaceae bacterium
GTTTTATGGCACTCGTTTCCTGCGCCTGGGCACAGCAGACCATGACTGCGCACGATGCATTTAAAGCGTCTGTCAAAGCGTCAGGAAAAACATCTTTGGCGATTCGTGGAAACACGGTTCGTTTTCAACCCGTACTGAATGATGAACAGGTGGCTGTGAACATCGACCCGTCGGAAATGGCGGTGAAAGTCTGGTTTACAGATGCACAGGGAAATCCGTATAATCCGACGAAACACCGTTTTAACCCGAAAGAACGTTTTTCGATTTGGCTTCAGGCCTCCTGCCCGGTCACTGTTGCGATCTTTCAGAATTATTTGACAGACCGTCCGGAATCCAGACTTGTCTATCCGATCAAAGGCAAAGCTGTTACTTATCAGCCGCTGCAGGCGAATGTTCCAGTTCGAATTCCGATCGATTTCCAAATGGACGACGATATGCGTGATGAAATCATGTCGATCGTTTTTGCTAAAACGAACCTGAATATTCCTGCGGTTAATGAAGCTCTGATGCAGAATGCGGAAATCGACGTTATTGCGCAGTCGGGTTCTGTTGTGAATGTTGTGGCACAGGATGGCAATGACAATGCTGCGATGGTCAATACCAATGAAGGCGATGAGGTGGTGATTTATCGCTGCTTGGGAGAGTTCAATCGACGCGTTTATGCAGCCCAAAAGACATGTTTCCGTTTTACGCCCTGTGATTCCAATGTGATCACGATTTCCAACGGTCAGGATGTTGCCTATCCAGAGGATGTTTGCAAAGTTCTGTTTGCCAACAGTGCGCTGGCTCAATATCAGATTACGATGCATAAATGATCCTCTTTTTCAGGGAAAATATCGGTGTTTTATGTTCCCTCCCCCTTTTTGATTTCGGGGCGGAGTGGCGGAATCGAGAAAAGATTGAAACACCGGACGAAGTATAAAAAGGAGGTCTGTGGAAAGATAACACAGACCTCCTTTTCATTGGTAACATGGGACGGGACACTTAGTCCTTACTGCTGGCTGCAAGATCCTGCATCGTTTCATTCACTGGCAAAGTCAAGTTGGATAGCTGAGGATCTACCGTAATATTTAAGTTTGAGGAGTCGGAAGACGGAGCCTGGACGGCGGCGGTCTTCTGTTTGCTGAAGGTGGAAAGATCCACCATGCAGACCGTGGTCAGGAGGACGCCGAGCGTGATCCCGGCGGCAAAAAGAAGAAATGTTGCCGCCGGCTTCATGTCCGACCACCCCAGACGAACTCGGGTCGGAAAATTGCTCATTTGCCTGCCTCCCCAGAGGGAACGGCTTCAGCGGCGGCGGAAGAAAGTTCGGCAGATGCCGGGGCCGCGGCGGGCGTGTCCTGACTAGCGTCAGATTTTGAATCGCTTCCGCCTCCAAAGAAGGAAACGATGATGAAGGCCGCAAGGCACACCACGACCATCAGGATGCCGGAACGCATCGGATTGTCGTTGGATTCCCACGTCTGAGCGGAATTGTTGTCCTGATTCTGCTGGCAATTGTTGGTCAAATCTTCGTTCATGGATCGATCTCCTGAAAAAATTTTTAAAAAAAATTCCCTAGGATGCGCTTTTAGGGAAAAAATTTTAAAAGCACCCCGTATTTTCGAAAAAAGGCAAAAAAGGTAAATTTAAAGATTTTCAG
>CAZRGJ010000736.1:0-1640 GCA_964599445.1 uncultured Planctomycetaceae bacterium
AAAGGAAAAGTTTGTGTTTTCCGTGATTTTTAATTAATTTTAAAACCTACGCAATAGAAAAAAGAGGTCCAGGTCCGATGGAGAAACGGAAATTTGGCAGATCCGGTGAGGAAATTTCGCTTTTGGGGTTCGGCACGATGCGTCTTCCGGTCGTGAAGGCAGATTCGCAGGAGATCGATGAGTCGAAAGCGTTCGAGATGGTCGACTACGCACTGGCGAACGGGATCAACTACTTCGACACAGCGTACGGATACCATAACGGACAGTCGGAGCTCGTCGTCGGAAAAGCGCTTGCGCGTCATCCGCGTGAGTCTTTTTTCCTTGCGGACAAAATGCCGTCCTGGCTCGTGAAGACCGAAGCCGATACCGAACGCATTTTCCACGAACAGCTGGAAAAATGCCAGGTCGAGTACTTCGATTTCTACCTTGCGCACAACATGACGGCCGGAAAGATCGACCGGCTTGAAAATCTGAAGATCTACGAATTTCTCGTCAAAATGCGCGAAGCGGGCAAAATCCGTCACCTTGGCTTCTCTTTCCACGATTCCCCGGCGGTACTCGCAGAGTGTCTGAAACGCTTCGACTGGGAATTTGGCCAGATCCAGCTCAACTACATCGATTGGACCGAGCAGGACGCCAAGGGACAGTACGAGCTTCTGCGTGATGCGGGGCTTCCCGTCTCCATCATGGAACCGATCCGCGGCGGTGCGCTGGCGGCTCTTCCGGAAGATGTCGCGAAGGTCTTCACCGACGCGGATCCGGAACTCTCGCTGATCCAGTGGGCTCTCTATTTCGCGGGTGCGCCGGAGAATGTCTATACGGTGCTGAGCGGAATGTCTTCGATGGACCAGCTCCGCGAAAATATCGCGTTCATGTCCAATTTCCGGAAACTCACCGACGCTGAAAACGCCGTCATTCCGGACGCACTCCATGCGTGGAAACTCGGTTCTCCGATCCCGTGTACCGGCTGCCGCTACTGTATGCCCTGCCCGATGGGAGTCGATATTCCGAAAACGCTCTCGATCCTGAACAATTACCGCCGCCGCAAGGCCTCGTGGACCTTCATGCAGGAGATGAACATGATCGACCAGTCAACTCTTCCTCAGTATTGCGTCGGATGCCGTCGATGTGAAGGCGTCTGTCCGCAGAAGATCAAGATCTCGGAACACATGGAAGAAATGACGAAAATGCTCAACACGTTTGAGAAACCGGTCTGGTTGTAGTGCGCTGTTTGCTGCTGGCCGTTAGTTTAAAAAGCTGGAAGGAGAATGCCATGAATTTTTTTGAGAAGGGTGCGATTTCCCCGAGATTTGAGCGGATAAAGTGCCGGACGATCCGGTTCTCGGCATTTCTCCTCCTCTTTTTGCTGACGTTTTCTGTCTGTATGGCAGGATCCACAGCAAAACAGACAGGAACTGCGGCAAAAACGGCAGAAAAACCGCTGGCGGCGATCATCGTGAGCGACGACCACTACCGTGCCGACACGCTGTTTCCTGAGCTTGCCGAGTGGCTGGAGGCGAACTATCCGATCCGGACGGAGGTCATTCACGGTCACGGAGGTGCGGATTTTGCCAACATGCAGGAACTGCGTCAGGCGGACGTCGTGCTTCTCTACATTCGGCGTATCGCGCTGAAGAATG
>CAZRGJ010000737.1:0-1636 GCA_964599445.1 uncultured Planctomycetaceae bacterium
AGAACGACAATTCCTGTCAACCCCCAGCTTGTCCGAGTCCGAATGTCTATGACTTCTTATTATATCAGAACGACAATTCCTGTCAACCCCCAGCATAGAACGTATCTTGATCCAACTTTTCAATATTATATCAGAACGACAATTCCTGTCGATCTTATCGCCGTAATAGCAACACACCGTCCCGGGTTGGTTTGAGTGGCGCGGAACGGTGTGTCTTGGGAAGTTTGGGCGGCGGCTCAGTTGATGGAGACCGGCTCGTTGTCGTTGCGGCATCCGAGATAGATATGCGTTTTGGCATCGACCGAGTAAGAGATGCGCTGTACGGAACCGTCGCACATGACCATACCGAAAGATCCGGCGTGCGGCGATCCGAACTGCGTGGAACCATCGTAGGCCTTGCGGTCCTGCAGCGGAGCCATGATCGTTAAGGAACTGAGCGTCCCGCAGCTGCGCGAGTTGTCGGAGTCCTGTCCGGCGTAAATTCCATTATCATCGTAACTTGTGGTCGATTCATATTTGTCCGTACCGACATATTTTTCGCCGATGAGGTACGTGTTGGAACTTCCGTCGCGGATCTCCCCCATCGTAATTTCGCTGAAATCGTAAATGACGCCGTTATGGTTTGAGATACTCCAGGTCTTGTTTTGGACTTTCGTACGGCCGTTGCTGTGGCTGGTGATGCTGTTGCTGGTGGAGGAGACTCCATTGTAGCTTCCGCAGCATCCGGCATAGTCGCTTTTTGCGCCTGTGGCAGGTTTGGTCGAATTCAGAACGGTAGTACTGATCGTGTATTTTTTGGCCTTGCGGCGAGACGGGCAGTTGAAGACGGAAACGGGAGTGCTTGCTGTTTCGCACGCACCGTTTTTCTGTGTATCGGTAATGGTCTCGACGTCATTATCTGCGCCGTTCTGGAAAAGAGCGTTCTGTTCGAGGAACGGCAGGAGGGAGAAACTCCACGACCCGGGCTGAGACGGGCCGAAACCGGCATCCGGATCCCCGTACCACTGATAGTACCACCCGCCGGACGGGAGGGTTTTTGTCGTACTTTCGTGATTGAGTGCCGCAAGGCCCAGGTTTTTCAGGTTGTTGCTGCACTGCATTGTACGCGCAGCCTCACGAGCCTGCTGGACCGCTGGGAGAAGCAGACCGACGAGCATTCCGATGATCGCGATGACGACGAGCAGTTCCACGAGCGTGAATCCTCGAAATGACGGGATGCTCTGGGGAACACGAGATGATTTGGTGGGGGATTTGGACATTGAGACCTCCAGGTTCCTGAACAGTCGAGTGTACAGCACGTTTGCAGGCGTGCTGTAAATACATAATAACTCATTGTTTTTTGTTGCCTGAATATCATTCAATACGCCGTTTTTCGACAAATATTTTGAAAATTTTCATGAAAAAACAAAAAGTTTGTCTAAAGAGAATAAAATTCAGAGAAAATGGGTAGATTTTTCGGTTGACAGACTGGACAAAAAGGGAATTTTATGCTACACTGTGCCCATTGTTTGTTTTGGATATTTGACCCGCCAATTTAAGGAGATCCTTTATGAAAAAATGTCGGTTTGTGTTTTTTTCATTTTCCGCTTTGATGTTTTTCTTTTGTGTCTGTCTGTCCGTGGAGGCACAGGATGAG
>CAZRGJ010000738.1:0-1631 GCA_964599445.1 uncultured Planctomycetaceae bacterium
TTTTGTTTCTTTTTCTTTTATTTCCACTTCGCCATCATCATCGGAAACTGCGCGACCTGCGCCTTTTTCAATTCCTTCAGGGCATTCACCCTGTCGGAAAGGCTCATCTGCGTGACGGATACACCGTCCACCGATGAAGACTGCACGCCGGATGCCGCGCTCTGCGCGATGCTCTTTTCCAAAGCCTGAATATCCGCAGGCGATGCGCTCTTTTCAGACATGAAGACCTCCTTTCGTTCGCGTTCCGGAAAAAATGAAAACCTGCCTAAATATAAAAACCTCCCCCCGAGTGTAGCACTTCTTCCCCGTGCATTTCGTTTCGTGTTTTACGGGTTGAAAAAGTTGGTATTTATAAATGGATAGTCATTGCTGAAAGCTGAAAATGAAAGGGATAAAATGAAATTCGAGAAATTGAACGCTTCGATCGTGGAAAGTTCCGGGAAGAAGCGCGTCCGGTTTGAGCCTGCGTATTCGGGCGGGCTGATGTTCACTGACGGGATCGGAATTCCGGAAGGTGTGAACGTCGGCGAGGAATTCTACCCACCCGGAACGAAACTTCCCGCAGTGTGCGATCTGGAAACCGTTCGCATTGAGCAGAACCTTCCCATTCTGTATTCGCATAATGCAGTTTTCAGGCTGGGGCATACCGAAAAGGTCGAAACCGACGGAAAGTCCATCATCGCGGAAGGTATCCTCGATTCCCCAAGTGAGTGGGTCCGCGAAGTGGTCGAAAGTTTCAAAGCCGGCGCACGATGGCAGGCTTCCATCGGGTCCGGAATGATCGACGTGAATGATAAACAGCTCGTCAAAGCCGGAGAGACCGTCCGCGTCAACGGTCAGGAACTTGCCGGACCATTCACTCTCCTGAAAAATCTGCATATTCGAGAAATATCCATCGTTCCGGCAGGTGCGGATCCGGAAACCGATGTTCTTTTGGCTTCCGCACAAACTTCAGAAAAGAAAAAGAAAGGGTCCGCCATGACTTTTGAAGAATTCGCGGCTTCCGCCGGTTTTCAGCTCGAAACGCTGGATGAAGCCAATCGTACCGCGCTTGAGGCTCTTTACCAGGCTTCCAACGCGGAAGAGATCCAGGCCTCGGAAGAAACGAAGGATGAGGAAAGCGTTCAGGCTTCGGAAGAGACCGAAGATGAGGAAAAGGTCCAGGCCTCGGAAACTTCCGAAGAGGATGAAAAGATCCAGGCTTCCGCAGAAGAGGAGGATCTGAAAGCCTCCGAAGAAGAGAAGACCGGCGAAAAGGTCCAGGCCGCCGCGGTGAAAGGGCTGAGCAGGATCGCAGGCCTGCGGAGTGTGAATGTTCCGCGGAGTTTCAGCCCGCCGAAGTTTGAGACCCCGAAACGTTCCGATGTCCTTCAGGCTTCCGCTCTGATGAGCCTCGGCGTTCCTGAAAAGTGGCTCACCCGAAACGGTTACTCGCCCCGGACCATTGACGCGGCCGAAAAGGAGAAAGACGTCACTCTCCTTTCCATCATGGGCGAAGCACTCAAAGCCTCCAATGTCCGAGTCGATTATCGTGATCCAAAGCGGATTGTGGAGGATTTCAAGGAAGTGTTGAAGTCGTCTAACGTCTCGACCCGGAATTTCGGTGAGATCAACGTCTTTTCGCCCATCAT
>CAZRGJ010000739.1:0-269 GCA_964599445.1 uncultured Planctomycetaceae bacterium
GGCCGAATAGCCCGCACTCCGGGCGCTTCCTATGGTGTTCAGACGGCGCACGGCCTTTAATCCCGCTACCGCGCCGAATCCGGCCCGCCTCCCGCTCCCGTTGGTCGCGGAACACGCCGACAGCCGAGCCACCCCAACACAAGGCGCGCTCGTTGGCGCGAGAACGTTTGATTTTGTACTTTTCATACAGAGAGCGCAAAAAGTTCATCCCGATAGTGGGACCAGAGCAGAAAACATCATTTAGAATAAATTCACATAGAAAGCGCGTA
>CAZRGJ010000739.1:279-1629 GCA_964599445.1 uncultured Planctomycetaceae bacterium
GCTAATTCCCCGGTTTGAATTTCCACCCCCTTAAAAATACGGGGTAAAACAATGCCATTCGCCCCCAGTCGAGGTGCTAAGGCAGGAGAATTTCTTCTTCTGCCTTCTTTTTTTTGCCCATTGTTTCCCACAAGTCCCCCTTTTTACGGCACTTGCGAAATCTCGTTTCTTTCAGGTTCTTCTTATTTCCCGTTATTGCTGACCCGAAAAATGACCCGCGTGACAGTCACTATGGGTACTGCCCCCAGGTTTTTACTGGACGATGAAAGCCTGCGGGGATTTCGATATTCCGGCATTGATGTGCACGGAGACATCGTTGACGCGTTTTTTCCAAAGTCCTGCAGATACACGCTTCCGTCTGCGGCAGCGCAAGTGCGATCGGAAAGCGAAATTCTATTTGCGGATCGGGAACGATGGGCGGTGGATGACGAACGCTGGCTGGAGGAGTATGGACGCGAATCATGAAGCACGAAGAGACATTAAACCATTCCATGTTCCCTGATCGAACGGGCGAATATCGGGTTCGGAGTCTTACGCCAGGGGTTTTTGAAGGGAACTTCCGGAAGGACACGGTTGGCGAGGCAGGGGTTCTGGTCCCGACCGAGATCCTGAATTCAACGGCACATCGTGTCCTGCTCGTGAAGATGAAAGTTTCCTGACGCGGATTTTACCAGAAACGCAAAATCCTGCATTTTCGCAATGAACCATAAAAAAACGGCCCATGGAGAGGAACGGCAGTGGGCAGCCTTCCTCCAAAGCCATGCGCCGAAAGTTCGTTTTATGCCGCGGACCGCGTGTTTCCGGAAAGCCGAGATCCGAGCTTTCTCGCAAGCGGGAAAAGGATCGGAAATGCCAGAAGGGCCGCGAGAAGTCCTACGCTCCATTTCAGCATCCGATTTCCCTCCCTTAGAAGCTCCGGACCATGAATTTCGATGGAATCGCGCACACCGGCACTGACCTCATACGCAGAAAGGACCATGGCGGCTGAAAGTCCTACCGCCACGACAG
This sequence comes from uncultured Planctomycetaceae bacterium, assembly GCA_964599445.1. Classification (GTDB taxonomy): domain Bacteria; phylum Planctomycetota; class Planctomycetia; order Pirellulales; family Thermoguttaceae; genus RGIG3701. The sequence continues at coordinate 1,288 of CAZRGJ010000739.1, forward strand.
TCTTCCAGTTGATCTTCTCGAGAAATTTCGCTTTATTCGGAGACTTCTGATAGTATTTCAGCAGCATCTCCCGCGTTGCCGGCGAATCGGCGTTTTCTGCCAGAGAAAGCATTTTTGAAACGTCTTTTGACGGCACCTTATTCAGTACGCGGATCCCGTCATCTCCGAATTCCGAGGCAGTTTTCAGCACGATCCCGGGATGCTTTGCCTCAAACTCCGCGACTTCCGGTCCGATCCTCCGAGCCAGCGGCATCAGTTCATCCGCATGGAGCGCAAAGGCTCGAGCTGCGTTGGGGGAATGAAGACACATTTTCCAGAAATCGTCGCCATGTTTTGCCCCCT
>CAZRGJ010000740.1:0-1625 GCA_964599445.1 uncultured Planctomycetaceae bacterium
GGTCTTTTCCCCGGTCTCGGCCTGAAATTCCTCTAAAGCGATCCGAATTTCAGGAAAAATCGGAATATACCGCTCGGAAAAAATCCCCTGTTCCTGTTCGCGTCTGCGGGTTTTCTTCGGCTCGCAAATCCGAACCGGTTCCCGGTCCAATCAATATCAGACCAGCGAAGAAACGTAATTTCAGACGGCATCCGCAGTCCACCCCAACGTGCGAAGCTGAACAGTAAACGCCACCTTGCCGAAGGACACGCCGTCAGGACCTGCTGTGCCAATTCCGGCGAAATGTTAAAATCACACGAACGGTTCACGACCGCGGAACCGCGAAGTTTGGCAAATGGATTTTCACTGATCCAGCCTGCCTGGACGGCCATTTCAAACATTACCTTAAAATGTTTAACTCTGCGCCCCCAGGTCGATTGACGGTAGGTTTTCTGCATGTAGGCATAAAACTTCCGGACGAAATCGGGCGTAACTTCATTAACCAGACGTTCCGAAGCCAAACGAAGGGCCACGCGGTCCTGATGGAAATTACCGGGTTTCTGGTTCGCGATGAAATTCAAAAGAGTTTTAGAAGCAACCGCCCTATTTCTGCTCGTTCGCTCCTTTGGTTCCTGCCCATTGATCGCATAGGTTTTGTAGCGTTCGATCAGTTCACCGATAGTCCCGCAATCCTCGCGAGCGTCAGCCAGTCCCATTTCTGCCAGTTTATGGTATTGGAACCGGTTTTTCTCCCAAAGTTTCGCAAGCCAAAGTTTCAAATGGGCCGGAACATTCCCCAGCTTGACGCAAGCCTGAAGCTCTTCGAGCCGTTCCTTGAACGTGACCGCATCCCGACGGTGAGGGAATCCGTAAAGCCGGAACCGGTCGCCGTCCATCAAAATTTCGATTCCGAATGAATCGAATTTCTTATTTTGGAAAATCGATGCCATTACTTTCATCTCCTATATTTTACACAAAATATTTATCATGGGAAGCCCCCCCCTGCGGAATACCCAATATTGGGGAGCATCTTTCCATTGTTTCACTTTCTTTTCCCCCCATTCCCTGACATTTTGAAAGAAAAGCCACTTCTCCACATCAATTATCCGGAAACGCACGGAATTACCGACCTTGAGGAACGGCAAACCATGTAATTTACGGTAGTTGTCTATCGTTCGGACGTTCACTTTCAGGTATTCTGCCAACTGTTGACGTGTCAGCAGAACTGCCCGGCTCAGTTCGAGTTTTGTTGGTTTGAGTGCCTTAAATTCCTTTTGACAAATAATTTTTCTATCCATTGAAAGTAAATCCCTTAAACTAAAATACGACTTAAAAAAACGATCGTCTGCGGAGCTGTACCCCCTACGCCCGCGCGGACAATATCGAGATCGCGCTGGAAACCGAATTTCAGGAGGTGTACCCCCTACGCCCGCGCGGACAATATGTTATCGGCAAAACTTTAGCATTTTTGACTGAATTTTCCAAAAAAAGTCAAAAATATTTCCCCAATGTCGTTTTTATTGCGAAATTTACGATACTTATGAATAAAAAAATTTTATTCTTATTTTGTTAAAATAGTGAATTCTTTACACTCTAAAACCAAAAACAACCTGTTTAGGGGGTGTTTTTTCCTTCTCAACTCTCTC
>CAZRGJ010000741.1:0-1619 GCA_964599445.1 uncultured Planctomycetaceae bacterium
GCATCCGGTAAGGAACTGAACGGCATCGACCGCGCACATATCGTTTTCCACGACCGCGACGATCTCTTCGTCTTTTGCCGAACCGATCTCCTGTAGACAGTATTCGGCAGCGCGCAGCCCAATAGTCAGGCCGGGGCAATGATGTCCGTGAAATGAAACCGCGGCCTGGATCTGCTCCGGGGTAAGTTTCGTCATGGGAAATCCTCCTTTGATCTGAATTTCAAATTGATCTCAACTTTCAAAAATTTCGTTTTTTTATTTTTGGTTTTCCCGCTCATTCCTGAACGAAGGCCGTGCGTATTCCCTGGATCTCATGGATCCGGATCGGAAGTCCGTAGACCTCCGAAAGTCTGTTTTCCGCCAGATCTTCCGGAGCAGTTTCCGCAGCGGCCGCTCCATTTTTCAGAAGGAGAAGCCGATCCGCATGACGCAGCGCATCGTTAATGTCGTGGATCGTCAGGAGGATCGAGACGCCGTCCTCCCGAGCTATCCTGCGTAAAAGGCTCAGGATCTCCGTCCGATTTTTCCAATCCAGCGCGCTCGTCGGTTCATCCAAAAGAATGAGCCGGGGTTCCTGCGCCAAAACACGAGCCAGCGCGACTTTCTGCAGTTCTCCTCCGCTTAGCGTATCCAGCGGCCGGAGAGCTTTTTCCGTCAGATCCAGACGCGCAAGCACATCCCGCACTTTCTGCTCGTCAGTCCGTCCGGAATTCCACGTTCGATGCGGAAGCCGGCCAAGCAGCACGGAATCAAAGACCGTCAAACCGCTTGAGGCCGTACGCTGCGGTGCATACGCGGCGAATTTTGCCCGACATTCCGGACGCATTTTCAAAAGATCGTGCTTCCCCAAACAGACCTGACCGGACGTCGGCGTCAGGATCTGGTTCAGGCAGCGCAGGAGCGTCGTTTTCCCGGAACCGTTTGGCCCCAGGATCGCAAAAACGCAGCCCGGCGGGACCTCAAAAGAGACACCATGAAGTATCTCGCGTTTTCCGTAACGAAATACGATAGAATCCACACGCAGAGGCTCTCCGTGCTCCAGCATTCCGCCGAAGATCGCCGTTTCGCCTGAGGTTCCCGTTTTCTCCGCAGCCGAAGAGGGATCGATGGAGGCAAACGTCCGAAAAAGAGTCTTCATTCCGGAGTTCCTCCTTTCCGATTGGCCAGCTGAACGAGCATCAGGAGGAAAAGCGGAGCACCGATGAACGCCGTCAGGATCGCGACGGGCATCAAACGGGGAGAGAGGACCAGACGCGCGGCAGTGTCGGAGACAAGAAGCAGGATCGCACCGCTGAAAAACGACATCGGAAGCACGAAACGGTAGTCTTCGCCCACGATCAGCCGGCACAGGTGCGGCACAACGAGTCCGACGAAACCAATGATCCCGAGCGCAGCGGTCAGGATCGCCGTAAGGAAAGACCCCAGAACCATCACCGCAAGCCGGATCCGCCGTGTTCGGACTCCAAGTCCGCGTGCAGTTTCTTCTCCCAGGGAAAGTGCGTTGAATCTCCAGCTCTGAAACATGAACCAGATCCCCGCAAGCGGAACGAGCACAGCCAAAATGCCGATCGTCGGCCACGTTCCGCGCTGGGTATCTCCAAAGGACCAGTACACGATCG
>CAZRGJ010000742.1:0-1611 GCA_964599445.1 uncultured Planctomycetaceae bacterium
GAATGGCGTAGAAAGGAATCGCGAAAAGTTCAAAAAAACGCGGAAGCCGCAAATGGCAATAAAAAAACATTTTTAAAACCATTCGTGTGTTTCCGTGTTTTCCGTAAAATTCGTGTCAGGAGGCATTCCCTTCCTTTTCTGCGTCTCTCTGTATTTTCAGCGGCAGAATTTCTTTTTTTTCTATTTTTTTAGTCTTTTTTGTGAAAAATCCATCTTGGGGGGGTAGTGTTTTGGCCAGAAATGGAGTATCATATAGAAATTGAAAAAAACGTTTCATTTCACGCCCAAACATGAAAAAGGACACAAAAATCATGGAGAGATCTGCCTATCGCCGGATCGGAGCACTGCGCACACGCGAGGAGTTCGTGAACTACCTGGGATCCCTTGGTCTGGAACTTCCCGTTGACGAAAAGATCCTTTCGGAAGCGGAAGGTTCCCCGATGGCGCAGCCGCTGAAGATCGGTCCGTACACGCTGCCGAACCGCTGGTGCACGCAGGCGATGGAAGGCTGGGACGCCAACGACGACGGAACGCCGTCCGAACTGCTTTTGAATCGGTGGAAGAAATTCGGGAAAAGCGGTGCGGCACTCGTCTGGGGCGGTGAAGCATGTGCGGTCCAGGAGGACGGCCGGTCGAATCCGCGCCAGCTCTGCCATAATGACGCGCACGCCGACACGATGTATTCCGAGCTTTTCGAGACCGTCACGCAGGCACACCGCGAGTACCTGAAGACCGAAGGGCGGGATCCGGGCGAAACGTTCCTCGTCGGGCTTCAGCTCACGCACTCCGGACGGTTCAGCAAACCGTGGGCAGACCGAAATACGCCGCGCATCGCGTACCATCATCCGATGCTCGACGCGCGCGTGAAGATCGACCCGTCGGACGACTCGTACCTCGTGACGGACTCCGACCTCCGCCAGATCATCGAAAACTACGTGAAGGTCGCGAAATGCGCGTGGAAAGCGGGTTTCCATTTCGCGGACGTGAAACACTGCCACGGGTACCTCGCGCACGAACTTCTTCATGCCGTAAATCGTCCCGGACCATACGGCGGACCGCTTGAAAATCGGCTGCGCTTTCTGCGGGAAGTTGCGGACGGGATCCGGACGGAGTGTCCCGGAATGCTCATCGGTGTGCGTCTTTCCGTCTTTGACGCGATCCCCGGCGAGGAAACGAAAGCACAATTCGGCACCGTCCAGAACTGCATGAGCGAGGAAGATCTTGAGATCGTGCGCATCATGGCAGAGGAAATCAAGATCGACGTCCTGAACGTCACGGCCGCGTCGCCGTACTATTCCGTCTACGCGCAGCGTCCCTCCTTCACTCCGGCGGTCGAAGCGGTCCTTCAGCCGGACGGTTCGATGAAGATCCCGCCGAGGATCGATCCTCCGGAAGACCCGCTCTTTGGATGCTGCCGCCAGATCTTCAACGCACGGCTGCTCAAGGAACGATTTCCGGATCTCCCGATGGTCGGGTCGGCGTACACGTACTTCCAGGACTACCTTCCGCATGTGGCGCAGGCCGTCGTTCGCGCAGGCTGGATCGACAGCGTGGGCCTCGGACGCATGGTCCTGACGTACGGAGAAATGGCCGCGGATTCTCTCGCAGGAC
>CAZRGJ010000743.1:0-1609 GCA_964599445.1 uncultured Planctomycetaceae bacterium
TCGGGAAGAAGAGCCGCAGCATGAAGCGACGCGGAAATGTTCTGAACATGCGCCAGTGCGCATCGATTCTGGCCGTGCCATTTCCCGAAATGGATCGCCCATGGGAGAGATTTGAGGAATCCCGCCACGCGCGGCGTGATCTGAGTGTCGCCGTTTCCCCACGCAATAAAAGGGCGCACGAACGCAAAACGTCCTTTCGGCAAATGCGTCTCGAGCCATTCCTCAGCAAAGATCTTGAATCGCGGATAGTAGTTCCGCACGAACGGCACACGGACGGCCTCTTCCTCCGTTTCGCCGTGAAAGTCGCGCAGTCCGTAAACGTCGGAGGTCGAGAGGTAAACGAAACGCTCCACACCGTGTTTCATCGAGAGCCGCGCAAGATGTTTGACCGCCTCAAGATTGGGAACCCGGAAAAGCTCTTTGCGTCCAACGTCGCTGGCGCGTGCCGCGATGTGGATGACGTAATCGTACGTTTGGCCGTCAAAAAGCCGGTCGAGCGACTCAAAATCGCAGAGGTCGGCCCGGATCGATGGTACACCAAGCCGGGAAAAACGCTCTTCCACGTTTCTGCGGATCATGCCGGTGACGTGAAATCCGCGGCTCACGAAGTACTCGGCAGCGTTCGAGCCGATGTATCCGCCCGCGCCGGTGATGAGGACTTTCTTCATGATGCTCTCCATATTTTTGAGGAAAAGGAAACCGGATCCGTTGAGGATCTTTCAAAAATTCAGGGCCAAAAAAGACCAGAAAAAGGCCCCAAAGGCGGAAACGCGTGTTTTTCAGTCACTCAATGGAGTTTCTGTCGGGCAAAATGTTTCCTGAAAGTACGCCTGCGTGACGGCGAGGTATTCCTCCGGCCTGACGGAACGGTAATCCGGAGGCACGGTACGCATTCTGCCGGCAGGCTTGCCGTTTCGGGTGAATCGGATGCCATTTTTCGCGGTCTGGACGCCATTTCCAGAGAAATCGCCAAACCCCACGACCCGTGCATCTTTGGGGAGCGGAACCTTTTCCGGAAGCGCAAAGACGAACTCGTACTCGCCGACTCCGCCGATGAGCTGAAATTCCTGCGGGATCTGCGGCAGCTCGACGGCAAACGGGACTTTCTCAAGTTCCACGGTCAGCGAAAGATCCGGGTTGACCCGCCGGAGATTTTCCAGCGCATCGAGAAATCCGCCACTCGTGTCGGTCGCCATCAATGCATGAAGCGGAACAGGTTCCCGCCATTCAAATTCCGGCTGCGGACCTCCCAAAAATGCGGCTGCGTTGGCGTCTCCGAGTGTCCCCGTGACGCAGAGCCGGAACGGTTCACGATCCCGTGCTTTCCGCATGACCGGCAGTTCAGAAGACCAGCCGAAGACCGTTCCGGTCCAGTGCCAGTTTTCCGAACTGCCAAGATCTCCCCCGATGAGCGAAACGCCAAAATGTGCGAGCGTCGACTCGATTCCGCGTGAAACATCGGAGAGCCACTTGGGATCCCGTCCAGTCTCCAGTCCCCACGATGAAAGGAGAAAACGCGGAGAGATACCGCAGACCAGCGTATCCGCAAGCACGCTCCACGCTATGTTTTGCCCGATCCGTTCCGGTTGAGTCTGCAAGAAAAAATCCT
>CAZRGJ010000744.1:0-1608 GCA_964599445.1 uncultured Planctomycetaceae bacterium
TGAAAGTGGATCCGTCCGGATGGGAAAAATTTGGATTCGCAGCTTGCGGAAAGTCCCAGTGCGCACGGAGTAAATTCCTGGCGCGGGATGGAGATCCCTGTCTCTGTCTCGAGAACCTCATACGCAGTATCGCTGATGACGAGATGGATCTCGCACTCGCAGGTACTCATGACTTCCAGAAGCCGCACGGCATACGCCATTCCGCTGGCACCCGTCAGCGCGACGACAAATTTTCGCTTGCACATTGAATGAACTCCTTAATGGATGAGGTGGATATTCTGAAACATCGTTTGCTCTATTCTAGAATGGCCGGCAATATTTGCGCATTTTATGCACTCTTTCATCCTGTGCGATTTTTGACCGCTTGAGATTTCAATTTTATGGAGGATCCCGGCCGCTTTCTTAAAAGAGAGTGACCGGGGAAGTGAAATTTCCAAAATTGTGCAGCTGAAGAGTCTTCCACAGCGGAAAGATCTCCGAGGGGGGAAATCTCCATGCGTAGAAGATCCGGGTTCAGGAATTGACGTTTCCGGAAATCTCCGCAGTCTGCGTCTCCTGACCGAGGCTACCGGACGATCGTTTCCATCGTGTGTTCTTCGCCGTTTTCGCCCGTCCAGGAGATGCGGTACTTTCCTTTGAAACCGCGGAATTTCAGTTCCATGGAGGACGTTTCGGCCTTCTGCGAAAATTGGGTCTTCCATTCATGGTTGATGAGCTGATCAAGTGCGTAGAAGGAAGGTTTCGGCTGCGCATCCCGCGTGAGGAGACCGGAAGTGGTCGGTTCACCCGGTGCGCCGCAGTCATCGACGACATTCCACCACGTGATCCCCATCATATTGGGGATGGAGAACCACATACGGTAGAGGTTTCGCGCGACGATCGCCTGAATATCGCGGCCGACTGCGTCATCGTTCGGGGCGGTGATCGTGATTTCGCTCAGATGGATCGGCAGACCGGTCTGACTGAGGATCTCCATGCGGCTCCAGATCTGGTCGGGAGTCTGGATTTCCTCTCCCTTCGCGATATTGAGGGTCTGCTTCGGGTTGAAGAGATGCATTTGGGACCCGATGATGTCGATTTTGCATCCGGCAGCCATGAGGGCTTTGGTCTGGTCCGCGTAATTTTGATTGTTTGCGGAGTCGTTGATGTTCAGGCGGACGGAATTCGGGAGAACTTCCTACGCGGTCAGAAACGCACGGAGCGGGGAGTCCGCAGGCATGAGTCCGTAGTGGCTTTTCATGACTTTTTCGTCGGTCTTGACGCTGCCATGGAAATCGACGGCACTTTCATTCACGACGTCCCAGCTGTCGACCCGGTCTCCGTAGTAGTTGGCGAGGATGCGGATGCGCTCGAACATTCGGCGATCGTATTCCTGAATATAATTGGGGCCCATGGCGAAGATCTCATCCGTGGAGTGCTCGTAGAGTTTCTTTTTGCCGATCGCGAGTTTGGCTTTTTCTTCCGGGAGTGCGTAATTGTGCCAGATCCAGTCCGGATGCTGCCATTTCCGGTTTCCCCAGACCATGGGATGGCCGTGGATCCGAATTCCTTTCGCCTCACAGAATTCGACGCACTGGTCGCTGGCCGGACGGCGCCAGTGAGGCTGGG
>CAZRGJ010000745.1:0-1600 GCA_964599445.1 uncultured Planctomycetaceae bacterium
CAACTACATGAACTCGCACAAACGCGGCGATAAACGCGGTGCCAGCCATCCGTACCCGGTCATGAAAGTTGACGGCCTGAGCGGAGAAGAGATCTGGCAGAAATTCGTGCGCTCGACGCCGAACGTCCGGATGGTCATTTCCGGGCACATTTCCGCTGCGGATGATTTCAACGGCTGTGTGGGGTGGCGCGTCGACAAAAATGACGCAGGGAAACCAGTCTACCAGATGCTCTTCGACACGCAGGCTCTCGGAGGCGGTTTCGGCGGAAACGGCGGCGACGGGTGGCTCCGAATGCTCGAATTCACGCCTGACATGAAGCGCGTCAAGGCGTACACGTACTCGCCGTACTTTGCGCAAAATCCAGAGACGGCCGAAAAAGCGTTCGAGACCTCCGCCATCAATGCGTTTGAGTTCGAGATCGAGTAGTTCCGTGCCTTTTTTACGGACTCAAGGTTTCCGAAACGTCCACCCCACCACCCCGTCTCGCTGAGCGAGCCCCCCCCCCTGAAGGAGGGGTTTCTTGAGTGCGCGTCCGCGCCATCAGCTAAATTCAGTTCAGGAGTTTTTTATGAAGATCCGATTTTTTCTTTTGATTTCCGTCCTCATTCTTTGGGGATGTTCCGGAATTTCGCCGGTTTTTTCAGCTGAGGTGCTTCGGCGCGAGGTCCCTCTGAACGATGGCTGGTCCTTCGCGCAGGTGAAACCCGGCAGTGAGCGTTCCATTCCTGCCGCGAATCCAGAGTCTTCCGAGGCACTGCGTCCCGGAGCACCGATGGTCTCCGAAGAGACGCTTCCTGCCGTCCCGGTCCGGCTTCCGCATGACTGGGGGATCCGGAGGCCTTTCGACACGGATCCGGAAACGTGGGGCGGTCAGGGGAAACTCCCATGGCGCGGCGTCGGCTGGTACTCGCGCACGCCTACGCTCACGAAAGAGAACTTTCGCGCCGGATCGTTCTGGATCTCGGCGGATGCATGGCGTTTCCTGAAGTTTACGTCAACGGCATTTTCGCCGGCGGGTGGGACTATGGCTACCTCAGTTTCCAGATCGACCTGACGCCGTACCTGCGTGAGGGAGAAAACGCTCTCGCCGTTCGGTGCGATACGCGCCCGCACGCTTCCCGCTGGTACCCAGGAGCCGGGATCTACCGTCCCGCAAAACTCCTCTTCACCTCACGTTCCGCATGGCTTCCCGAAGGTTCCGTCACCGTCTCGACTCCGGAAATCGTTCTGGCGAGGAATTCCGAGCGGAACGGCACACTGGACGGTGCTCAGAATGCCGATGTGCCGCAGAGGAACGCACTCCGGACGCCGTCCGCCCACCGTGCCGTCGTGGAAGTCCGCGTCTGCCCGACCGTTTCCGGAAAGCTGCTTGAGGCAGAAGATCTCCGTGTTGAGCTTTTTGCGCCGGATGGTTCACGCGTCGTTCCGGAATCGCTGACCGTCGCGCAGGACACGTCCGATCCAGTCTCCGTTTCTGCGTCCGATCCTGATCCTGCTTCCGATTTCGTTCTCGCCAAAACCGGCTCTCCCCGCGTCGCGACGGAAGGATTCACCGTGCGGCTGGAGCTTCGTGAGCCTGCGCTCTGGGACGTGACCTCG
>CAZRGJ010000746.1:0-1598 GCA_964599445.1 uncultured Planctomycetaceae bacterium
TGGAAAAGCTGACCCATGAGAAGTTCACCGAGATACTGGGTTTCGATTTCGGTGTCGATGCTGTTTTCGATCTCATTCTGAACGGCAGTCAGGATCTTTTCGATCTGTTCGTCACTGACCGGTCGTTTCCTGCACGCGATCTCCAGCCCGCATTTCAGTTTGTTGCGGTCGAAAATTTCACGGGTCCCATCCCTTTTGATGACTTTGATAGTCGGACGTTCCACTCGCTCGTAGGTCGTGAAACGTTTCTGGCAGTGCTGGCATTCCCGGCGCCTGCGGATCCCGAATCCATCATCGCAGGATCTGGAATCGATCACCCGGTCATTATCCTGTCGGCAGTTGGGACATTTCATTTTCGGTTCTCCCCGAATCGTTCGATTGATTGCGTTCTGGTTTTCTTTTCAGCATGTTTGGGAACATTGGGTCCCAGACTGCGAACGGAAGATTCTTTTTTCCGTATGGGGGACTTTCGTCTGTCGGCGAAATGGAAAAAGTACGGCCTCCTTTTTCCTGCCTATATAGAGAGTATCGGCTATTTTATCGATTTTTTAAAAATAAGTAAAGAGTAAATTTCTCTTATTTTGCATAATTTAACGCAAAAATGGAAAATTTTTTCATTTTGGAAGAATTTTTTCCAGATTCCGCCTGTTTTTTTTCTGCAGGGCCTTGAAATGAATGGGAAAAAATGATAAAATTGACTTTCAATTCTGGACCTGGAATTCCTGAATCAAATTTTAAGGAGAACATCATGTCAAACGAGATCAGTCAAGAAGGATCTTCCCCGGCTCAAAATGAATTTCTGCCGGAAGAAACTTCGCTTCAGGAGCCTCCCATGGTTTCACATGAAATGCCGTCGATTTCTTCGGAAATGTCTGCGGCTGCATCGGAAATCCCAACTTTTTCGGATAGTGTCCCGTCTGCTTCGCCGGAGTCTGCTGATGCCGTGCCGGAAATGCCGGCTCTGGTTTCTTCCGCTGCGCAGGAAACCGCATCTGTAGAAGAGATCGACTTTCCGAGAGAAGAGTATGTCTGGCACTATTCTCTCCGCGATTTGACGGATGAGATCTTTTGGGCCGTCGTCTTTTTGATCATTTGGGGGCAGCTTTTCTTTCCGTCCCTCTCGGCTGTCGGAGGCTGGGGATACTTCAACCTCGCAGTTACGGGAATTTTTGGGATCGGGATCATCTACTTTACCTGCCTTTATTCCGCACTGGAATTTTTCACGAAAAGAAATACGGTGGAAAAGACCGTCGGAAATGAAGTGGTGAAGATCCGCAAATACCAATGGAAAAACCTGCCGAAATTCCTTCTTCTGGTGGTGGCCTGCCTTCTTTTCTGTTTCCGTATCTTTTCCCTTGATTTTACCGGGAAGATTTCAGAAACTCCGGAAGTTCCTGCGCACTCGGCCAGTGCGTTTACTGTCGAAATGATCGCAGCACAGGAAGCAGATCCGGCTCTCGCGGACACGGAAACGGCGGCAACTCCTGCAGATGCAGCCCCTGCGGACACGGAAACGGCGGCAACTCCTGCTGACGCAGCCCCTGCGGACACGGAAACGGCGGCAACTCCTGCAGATGCAGCCCCTGCGGACACGGAAA
>CAZRGJ010000747.1:0-1598 GCA_964599445.1 uncultured Planctomycetaceae bacterium
CGCGGGTGCCGTCGACGTGACGAAAGGAACGCTGGAGATCATGGACTCCACCGCGTTTACCGGTACGTTCAGCGTCGCGAATGGCGGTTTCCTCGCACTCGGCAAAGTCGATGAACTTACGAACGTCACGACGGCTGCCGGCAGCGTACTTGGACTTTACGTCAATCCGAGCGACGAGACGGCCTTCACGATGGATACGTTCAACGCAGAGAAAGCCGCGAGAGCTGACTCGGAAATGCGTTTCTTCGTGCCGACCGGAAAGACCGTTTCGACCGCGGACACTGGGGCCTACCTCAAAGGCACCACATCCGTCGGAGTGCAGGTCGCAGGCGGCGGAACGCTGCTTTTCGATAACGGTGCAGATTCCGTCACGACGATCGGAAGTCTCATCGGTACTTCCGGCGAGGCGGTCATCAACAGCGGGAAAGTCATCGTGAACTCCGCGACCCCAGCAAACGGCAACGCGCGTTTCGACTTCAGCAAGATCACGGTCAACGACGGTGCGCATATGCTCTTTGACGGCATCACGCCCCAGCAGAAACGCTCCATGACGTACCTGGTCAACGAAGGCGGCGTTCTGGAATTTTCCATGACGCAAACTCAGGCATCGAACAGTAGCGAATCCGGTCCGACGAGCCTCGCGAATGGTTCGGGGACCGTCACGATCAACGGTGCGGGAACGGTTCGGGTCACCGGCGGAAAATATCTCCATGCCTGTAGTGGAAATGTGCAGTTCACCATGGCCATGGCTCCCGGCGGATGGCTGGAGATCGTGGACGGACAGTTCTGCAACGGCGGATACGCCAAACAGACATGGGGCAACAACAAAGGCTCTGTTTACATCGCGGAAGGCGCGGGACTGAACCTCTGGGACAGCGGCGCGTGGGCGCACATGGATGGTCTGACCGGAAAAGGATACATTTTCCGAGGCAGCGGCGGACGTGTTGACGTTGGACAGAACAACCACGCGACGTTCGAGAACCAGACGGCGATCTTTGAGGGGACCATCTGCGGAAGCAGCGACAACCACACGCCGAATGCGAACAATACGACGAATATCGGCCTTCGCAAAGTCGGTACCGGTACACAGATCTTCGCCGGGCGGAACAACTACACCGGAGTGACCGAGATCCAGGCAGGTACGCTTCAGTTCGGCAACGGCGGCGCGACGGGAAATATCGGAACGGGGAACGTCGATATTCGCGGCGGCGAGCTGAAGTTCAACAACACGATCGTGAACACCCTGAACAACCTGAACGGCTACGGAACGCTCACGAACGCGAACTCCGGGAAAGTCACCACCGCGGCGAATCCGGAAAATTTCCGCGGCACGCTCAATCCCGAGACGGAAAACGCCGTCATTGAGTTTGCGCCGGAAGAATTCGGCACGGTCCAACTCCCGGGCAACATCACCGGTAAGGGAACCGTCTCGTTCAAAACGAACGCAGGCTCCACGCTTAAAATGGCGAGCAATTCTGTCGCTAAAGACGCGACGGTCGAGGTCTCCGGCGGAAATGTTTCCGTTGGAAGCGATTTCGACGGTACTCTTAAAGCCGCGAACAACGTGACGCTCACCATGCCGCAGAACTACACCGGCT
>CAZRGJ010000748.1:0-1597 GCA_964599445.1 uncultured Planctomycetaceae bacterium
CAGCAGAATTCCTCACATTCTTTGGCGAGCCGGATCCCCGTTTTGCTCCGGTCGGCGAGCTGCTCATTTCCCAATCCGGATCGCTCTTCACTGACGGCGATTTTTTCCACGATTCCTTTTTGGAAACCGTCAGCGGATTCATCTCGCACCGGGACGATACCGACGTCTTCCGATTCACCCTCGATGAAGAGACCCTGCTGGATCTCACCGTCTCCGGTGCAGGAGAATGGGCCGATCTGGACATTTGGGCCGGTTTGTATCCGGAAAATGGACTCACGGCCTCCGGGACAGTATCTCCCATCCTCGCAGACGATCCAGACTCCATGGATGCCCGGATTTCCGCGACGCTTCAGCCTGGCACGTATTTTCTCGTAATTGACGGAACGGGCCGAACACGCACGCTGGAAAACGGACAGGCTGTCGAATACTATTCCGACTACAGTTCCCTCGGGAGATACCGCATCTCCGGTTCTGCGAAACCCGTTGGGAAGAAAACAGACGGTCTCCAGCCAAACGATTCCCAAATGGACGGTCTGGAAGAAGAGATTCCCTCCCAGCCAACCGCCAAACCGGAATTTCATCTGGTGATCCGCCCGGCCTCCGAGTCGGCCGACTCGGCCGTATTTCCCGCAGAAATGCTTTTCGACGATACATTTTCCGAAGAAGTTCTGCCGTCGTCCCTTCTTCCGGATTCCGCAAACACGGTCTCATCCTGGACTCCGCTTGCCATGGAAATCTGGATGAGCGGCTCCACATTTTCTTCTGACGGCCAGGCGGAAACGCTCTTTCTGAATTTCGACACGGAAAAGTACTCGTGGGTCCCTGATGCATTCACGGATGCCAACGGCTTTCATTTTGAAATTACCGAGTGCGCGGACGGCCTGATTCTCCAACTCACCGAAAATGCACTCACAGCCGAAGGCCTGAATACCGATCCGCTCCAGCACCTCGGCACCATCACACTGACGCCGAAATTCAGTGCTTTTTCCGACTCGATCTGCGAAAAATTACGATTCCAGATCAACGGGCAAACGCAGGAACTCACCGTGACGGCAGTCTGCTACGATCTGAACACCGACGGCATGATCAACATTCAGGATCTTGTGCAGCTCGCCAAACAGTACGGCCAAACCGCCGAAACGGACACGAAATCCTCCATGAACGCGAATCAGACAGGTACGGTGCTCCCCAGGCTCTCCGCGGACTTCGACTGCGATGGAAACGTTTCCATCAAAGACCTCGTCCTCATGGCCAAAAATTTCGGTCTGAATTTCCAGCAGGCAGACCGTCTGTGCTTTGCGTCCGCCTACGGATCCGCAGCCGTCGGCAGAGTCCGGCAGTAAATGCATCCGTAAAGCCGTTCACTAAAAAATTCCGGCATTCCATCAAAAAATCCACCGTTTTTCTCCCCTTGCCGCTTCAAAAAAATTTCAGGTTCCTAAAGTGTACCAAGAGAGCCTCCGTCCCTATTCAGCCTCAAAAAAAGTAAAGTCTGCGAAACATCCGGAAAGAAACGGCAAAAAAAGGGGAAATTTTGCTCTTTTTTTCCAGGAATCGCGTTGCACGCCTTGAAAAATTTTTCAAAAAAAGGTAAACT
>CAZRGJ010000749.1:0-1596 GCA_964599445.1 uncultured Planctomycetaceae bacterium
AGCTGACCTTCGCGGCCGAGAATCTGCCTCCTCCGTGTTTTTAGTGGTAAAAATCGCGAAAAACCTGCCGATTTCGTCCCCCTCCCCCTTGAAAAAATTTGAAAAATTTGGATAATTAAATATCGGAAGTAAATTTTCCGACATTGAATCGGTTCCATGTGGTTTCTCATGCGCCGATGGAAGAACATTCAGGAACTGCGTTTCCCTTCGTTTGGGTCCGGATCCGGACTGACGGAAATGAGCGGTTCCCAGGAAGCTTTTTTGACAGGAGTATTGTGTCATGGCTAAAAAAACGATTGATGCTGTGGATGTTGCCGGCAAGACCGTCCTTATGCGTGTTGACTTTAACGTTCCGCTCGACGCCGAGCAGAACATCACCGACGATCGCCGTATCGTCATGGCCCTTCCGTCCATCAAATCCGTCCTTGACCGCGGCGGCAAACTCGTCCTGATGAGCCACCTCGGCCGTCCCGACAAACTCAAGGAAGGCGAAACGAAGGAAAAGTACTCCCTCAAACCGGCTGCCGTTCGTCTTGGCGAACTCCTCGGCAAAGAAGTCGCGTTCGCGGCCGACACCGTGGGTGAAGACGCTGCCGCCAAAGTCGCTGCGATGAAAGACGGCGACGTCGTGGTCCTGGAAAACGTCCGCTTTGAAAAAGGCGAAAAGAAAGGCGACGAAGAATTCGCCGCGAAACTCGCTGCGTTCGGCGACATCTACTGCAATAACGCGTTCGGCACCTGCCATCGCACCCACGCCTCCATGTACGCCGTCCCGATGGCCATGGCCGGCAAACCGCGCGTCGTTGGTTCCCTCGTCGCGAAAGAGATCAAGTACCTCACCGACGTGATCGCCAACCCGGCCCGTCCGTTCGTCGCGATCCTCGGCGGCGCGAAAGTCTCCGACAAGATCAACGTCATCAACAATCTGCTCGGGATCTGCGATAAAGTCCTCATCGGCGGCGCCATGGCGTACACCTTCTCGCTCGCCAAAGGCCAGCAGGTCGGCAAATCCCTCGTCGAAGCCGACAAAGTGGACCTCGCGAAAGAACTGATGGAAAAGGGCGGCGACAAACTCGTTCTCCCGATCGACACCCACTGCGGTGACGCCTTCAGCGCGGACTGCAACAAAGTGGTCGTTGATGCCGGTCAGATCCCGGATGGTTTCGAAGGTCTGGATATTGGTCCGAAAACCGCTGCGCTTTACGCTGACATCGTGAAGAGTGCCAAGACGGTCGTCTGGAACGGTCCGATGGGCGTTTGCGAAATGGAACCGTTCGCAGTCGGTACGAAAGCCGTCGCGGACGCGATTGCCGAAAGCGATTCCATCAGCATCATCGGCGGCGGTGACTCTGCGGCAGCCATCCAGAAGCTCGGATACGCCGATAAAGTCTCCCACGTCTCCACCGGCGGCGGTGCGTCCCTCGAAATGCTTGAAGGCAAGAAATTTGATGCCGTCGAGATCCTTGACGAAGAGTAACTGAAGGATCTGCTAAAGCAGGTCCTCATGCTCGAAAACATCAAGAACAAAAAAACATCAAAACGTTTTTGAAGAGAGTGTCTGAGAGGGAATCGATTTTCAAAATGTTTCCCTCTCAC
>CAZRGJ010000750.1:0-1589 GCA_964599445.1 uncultured Planctomycetaceae bacterium
TCGCGTGCCGCTCCCCATTCTTCCGCTTCCCGGCATCCTGAGTACGTCAGCAGAGGGACCATGGAAGACTCGTGCACGAGTCTCCGACGATGAGATCTCTGCGGTGTTTCAAAGATGGTATGACTTCATCGTACCGCAGACGTGTATCCTGCTGGATGCTGACGTTTACACCGAGTATCACTTCGGACACTGGTGCCCGGAGACCGGTGAAGTCTTCGGCGAGTATACCGCCGTCCCGATCGGTACTGCATCTGATCTGGAAGAGGCTTTTCGGAAGATACCGCAAAATAACCTCCGGCATGATCGGTTTGAGTGCAGCCGCCAAAAGACGGAGATCCTGGGTGATGTAGAAAAAAAGATCTTCCGGCTGGAGATCGCAGACATCCATGCAGACTTTTCTTTTTACGGACCGATGAAAGGCACCGCAAAGCTCATCCATGACGACGGTGAGATCGTCTGGACGGATGCCAAAAGCTGGACCACAGCTGGCACCAATCTGACTGACGGTTACAGCTGGACGATCACCTTTGATTCTGACCTTCCGCGATGGGATACGCATCCGGTCATCTTCTGGCCTGATTTTACATGAAAACCTTATAAAGTGTCGTAAAATACGGCACTTTTTGCTCTTAAATAATGAAAAAATATTCTAAAAAAATCCTCAAAAATTAAAGATAGAACAGACAGAAACCGATAATATTAATATAAGAAAGGGGGCAAGAAAAAAAAAGCCTCCTTGAAACCTTAACCTTAGTTAAAATTCCAAAGGAGGTGAAAATGAGTGGATAGAAGACAGTTCTTGAAAGAACTCGCAAGACTAATCGCAACGGCCATGCGAGTCATCGCTCTTCTGAAAAAGAAGCAGTAATCAACAAGGGGGGGCTGGCAGGCCTCCCCGGCTTTTTCTATCCGCTCATCCATTTTATCGGTCAATTCCACCTCATTCTTTATCCTCCTCAAAAAATCCTCCGCGAAATACTCCGTTTTACGCCTTGACAAGTTGGCAAAACCTTGCT
The DNA here is from genome assembly GCA_964599445.1 of uncultured Planctomycetaceae bacterium. GTDB lineage: Bacteria > Planctomycetota > Planctomycetia > Pirellulales > Thermoguttaceae > RGIG3701. The sequence goes on from CAZRGJ010000750.1 coordinate 1,017, forward strand.
AAAATGGCAAGACCATACGCACGAGAAACGCTGTAAAACACGCCCTCAACTCGAAATTTCCCACTCCTTCCGCCTCCACCGCCCCGCGCCCTGATAAGGCGGAGGTCCCAAGTTCGAATCTTGGCGTGCCCATTTGAAAGCCGGAAGTTTATTTTCCGGCTTTTTTATTGCTTTTTGCGTATTTTGTGGGGTTTTTCTCTTGTTTTTAATTGTCTTTTCTGCTGAAAATCGGGGCATCTTGACAAAAATTTTCCGGTCTGTTATATTGACGACCAGTAAAACCGACCACAAATTTTTTAAGGAGGACAAAAAATGGGCCGGAAAAGTGAAAAAATTTCAAGCGGGTTTCCACTGAAAAAACACGCTAACGGGCAATGGTGCGCATGGCTGAACGGGAAGCGGCGGTACTTTGGAGCCGGGACGCAAGAAGAAGCTCTGGAAAATTACTGCCGTCGGATTCGCGCGATTATGGACGGGACCGAGGATCGGGAAAAGATACAGGCGGGCAAGCTGACCGTCGCGCAATTAGTGATTCTTTTTCTGGAAAGCATTCAGTCGAAAGTCCGAACGAAC
>CAZRGJ010000751.1:0-370 GCA_964599445.1 uncultured Planctomycetaceae bacterium
CGTTCTTTGTGCGGTCGGCGGAGTTCAGCCGCAGTCGCTGACGATCGACCGTCAGATGCGCCGCTACAAGGTCCCGCGTCTGGCTTTCATCAATAAAATGGACCGTACGGGGGCAGATCCGTTTGAGGTCGTACGTCAGCTGGATGAACGTCTTGCGTGCAATCCCGTCATGATGCAGTACCCGATCGGCCGCGAACATGATTTTCAGGGAGTCGTGGATCTCATTACGCGCGAAGCGATTTATTTTGACGGCGCGAACGGCGAAGTTCTCCGTAAGGAACCGTGCCCGGAAAATCTGAAAGATGCGGTGGAAGAGTACCGGAACAAAATGCTCGAGGCTCTTTCGATGTATAGCGACGAGATCCTTGAA
>CAZRGJ010000751.1:380-1588 GCA_964599445.1 uncultured Planctomycetaceae bacterium
CGCCCGTTTTCATGGGGACTGCGTATCGCAATAAAGGGGTCCAGCCGCTTCTGGACGGGATCGTTGAGTATCTTCCCAGCCCGTGCGACACGACGCCGACTGCTCTGGAATTTGAGGAACCTCACCGCGAGATCACGTTGACTCCGGATTCGTCCCTCCCTACGGTCGCGATGGCGTTCAAAATCGTCGAAGATCTCTACGGAACTCTGGTTTTCATGCGAATTTACCAGGGATCGTTCAAAAAAGGCGAACAGTACTACAATCAGCGCACCGGATCGCGTGAGCGTTTTGGACGCATCGTCCGCATCCATGCCGATGAACGTCAGGAGATCGAAGAAGCCGGTGCCGGCGAGATCGTGGCGGTCATGGGATTGGACTGCGCAAGCGGCGATACATTCTGCAGTGAGTATCCTGCCTGCACGCTCCAGAGCATGTACGTGCCGGAACCGGTCATTCAGGTCGCCATCAGTCCAAAAGAACGCGGCGATGCGAACCGCCTTGGAAAAGCACTTCAGCGTTTTCGCCGCGAAGACCCGACGCTCGTCATCTCCAGCGACAAAGAAACGTCGGAGACCATTATGTCCGGTATGGGCGAGCTTCATCTTGAGGTCTACATTGAGCGCATCCGCCGCGAGTATAAAGTGGATGTCGAGGTCAGTAATCCGCGCGTCAATTACCGCGAAGCACCGACCCAGCCCTGCTCTTTCGACCACCGCTACAAGAAACAGACGGGCGGTTCCGGACAGTTTGCGCACATCGTCGGCGAGATCCGTCCTCTTCCGGAAGAGGGAACGGACGAATTCTTCCTCTTCGAAGAAAAGATCGTCGGCGGACGCATTCCGCGTCAGTACATTCCGGCCATCGAAAAAGGTGTGCGTAAATCTCTGGAAAAAGGCCCCGTCGCCGGTTTCCCGATCGTGAACATGCACTACCTCGTGAATGACGGATCCTACCATGAAGTCGACAGCTCCGACATGTCGTTCCAGATTTGCGCTCAGGCGACCATTCGCGAATACTTCTCCAAAACGAAACCCTGTCTTCTCGAGCCGGTCATGAAAATCGCGATCGAGTGCCCGCAGAATTTCCAGGGATCGGTCGTCGGCGATCTTTCCCAGCGCCGCGGAGTCATCATGAATACGGAAATGGTCCAGGGGGCCGTTCGGATCGAAGGGGAAGTTCCGCTTTCCGAAACCTTCGGCTACATGACG
>CAZRGJ010000752.1:0-1585 GCA_964599445.1 uncultured Planctomycetaceae bacterium
CAGCCAGCGCACCATTGAGGTAAATTTGCGCGCCGTCCATGATGTCAAGCGTAATGTTTTCCTTGTTCGAGAACGAACTGAAATCCGAGTTAACTTTGACTGCGTACGGGGCACCTGACGCGTTCTGGAAACGGATCGTTCCCGTGAAATTATCGAAATTAGGAGCGACCCGCGTGTCTGATTTGGTGAGCGTCAAAATCAACGTTCCGGAACCGGTAAACGTGTGTGCGTCGATGGCTCCGGTCACGCTGTTCAGAGTGTACTCCTGCGTCGATCCTTCCGGAATGTCAATGGTGTCCGCGATAAGCGAGCCTGCCGGAACTGCGGCAAACGCGGCAGCTGTGAGGGTACGGAGGATGCGTTTTACGTTTTTAGGCGATTGGTTTTTCATTCCAATGTTCCTGATCCTGGTTTCTGGACGGATAAATTTCCAGTTTGGACGATATCTCGTGCATTTTTGCACACGGCCAATTGAAAATTCTCTCCATATTCTACGCCGACCTGCGTAAAACGCAAGCAGATTTTTTGAAAATCCTGCGAAATATTGAAAAAAGTGCCGATTGCGACTGATTTAATCGACACTTTTGGTATATTTTGCCAGGATTTCTACTTCACCAGACGGATCGGGGAGGCCATGCGTTTTTCGTCGTCTTCCGGATAGCCGACCGACTGGGCGTACAGGACGATCTGCTCTTCCCGGAGTTTCAGCATTTGGGCGAGTCCCGCAAAATCGAGACTTCCTCGGAAGACCGTCGCCAATCCTTCCGATGCTGCGAAGAGATAGACGTTCTGTCCGATGAATCCGCAATCGACGCGTGCGTACGGTTCGCGTGTTTCGGGTGAACAGTTGCTGCGGTTCAGGTCGGAGACGTAAACGAGCGTGACGGGGACTTTCTGTGCGTATTCCTGCGTGCCGGCGAGTTTCTGGAAATTGCCTTCAATGACCCGGTCCAGCGCGTTTTCAGCCGGATCGTAGAGGTAGACGCCGTTGGGGAGGATGACGTACAGCACGATAGTCTGGGAATTCAGAGCACTAGGAGCCGTCCTGCGTCCGTCGTCGCGGTTGATCCCGTCCGCACACCAGAGGAGGTCGGAAAGTGTCTGAAGATCCGGCATCCGTGTCGAAAAAGCCCGCGTCGTTTTCCGATCCTTCAGTGCATCAAAAAGCGGCATCCCGCCCTCCATGCGGGGTGGAAGGAGTACGATCCGGGCGGATTCCCGAACGGGCGTGCGGGAACGCGTTCCCTGTGCGGAGACGAGAGATCCGGAAATTCCGCACACGGCAGCCGCGGTGAGGGTAGTGAAATTGCGTCGGGTGAGGGAAGGTTTCATGAACGAACTCCTTAAGTTGGGGATCCGGTTACGTGAGTGGTGAACGATGGCAGGAGGTCAAACCGCCGAAACCTGTACTGTTTTCGGCAGAAAAGACGAATGCTCCTTTATTTTACTGTCAGCTGGAAAAATGTCAAGGAATCCGGCTCGCAATCGGATAGAAAAATAAAAAATTTTGAAAATTTTCATGCAGTCTCCCTTGCGGAGTGCCAGAGAACCAGTTAAAATGAGACGATCAGACTTCCCGCCAGTT
>CAZRGJ010000753.1:0-1584 GCA_964599445.1 uncultured Planctomycetaceae bacterium
AAGAAACACATAAGAAACATTATCGGACGTTCATGTAGTGCGGAGGAAACTGGACGTTGCGGGAATTCGTAATGATGGGACGTGGAAATGAATGCGGCAACGGTTGATGGCTGTGGTTGGCGTCTGACGGTCATGGATTGAGGACAAAATAGTTAAAATATTCCTTTTTTGCAAACTTTTTCTAATCTGCAAAATATTTCATGCCGAAATCTATATCTAAGTATTGATGGCAGTTTTCTGCTCTGGTTTAATTTGGAGACGATATGATGAAAAACCGATCTTTTGCATCTCACGCATTTTTCCTGGTTTTCCCAATTTTTATCCTGACCGGTATTTATGGGATCGGTATTTTTTTTAATGCCATTTTCGATCCATCCAATCGGGCTTTGGATTCTTCATCTGTTTCGTCCGTTCAGTCTGAAATTTCAGATGAAGCAATGATCGAGGATCTTTTTTTACAGCCTCAACTGTTCTCTGATGATGACGTTGCCTCAGGAATCGCGGCCTATGCTTCCTCCCTTCCCGGTATTTCCAGTCGGATCGGAGCTAGTGTTTCCGTCGTTTCCGACCTTGCGAACACGGTTCCAGGTGCAGATCCGGCCCTCATTTCTGAAGTGAATCCAAAGTCCGGATGCGCACCGGATTCCGAGGCTCTTCTTGCCCCGCTCCCGGCGGTTCAAGACCCTTCCCAGGCGGACATCTGGCGCATCGATACGATTTATGCTTCCCAGCAGAATCCGAATCTTGCCCAGCTTCGCAAGTTTATTTTTTACCAGTGGAACGGCAAAGTGTGGGAGCGCAGAGACGATGATGCATTCTTCGGTTCTCAGGCCCCTGCTCAGCCTCTTGTTTTCTACGTTCACGGAAATCGCACTGAACTGAACACGGCGGTCCTGCAGGGATTGGCGGTCCTCCGTCATTTTGAAACGGACTATCCCGCCCGGCTCGTCATCTGGCGATGGGATGCATCCCGAGTGGCGCACCGTCCGCGGATCGAGTTCTCCACGAAAGCTCATTTCGCGGATTTTCAGGGATTCTATCTCGCGAAGATCCTCGACTCCCTCAGACCGAATTCCCGAGTTCTCCTTTCGGCTCACAGTTTTGGAGCCAGAACGGTCCTCAATGCACTTCATTTGCGAGCTGGCGGTTCGTTTAGCGGGAAATTTCTGAGTGACGCATTCCCCGTCAGTTCCTACGTTCAGGAGATCTCCTGGAAGAATGATCCCCCCGCGGCTCAGACGAATGAGAAAGCGGATCCAGACGCAAGATCCGAAGCGAAACCGACGCTGTCCGTTACTCCGCTGGAGATCAATGCCCTGCTCGTCGCGCCGGCTGTCGGATGTACAGCCATGAGTCCCGAGGGACTTTTTCCGAAGGCTTTGGAATCCGTTTCGGCACTGCGTATGACACAGAACACGTCAGACCCGGCACTGAAATTCTACCCGCTGATGAACGGCCCTGCCCGTCGGCTTCCCGAGGCACTTGGATACGTTGGTCCTTCGTGGTCGGAAACCGATCAGAAACTCCAGAGCAAGGTTTCCGTCATTCGGCTGGACTATCCAACGCACCAGCTTATTGAGTACA
>CAZRGJ010000754.1:0-1584 GCA_964599445.1 uncultured Planctomycetaceae bacterium
ACACGGCGATCCATCTGACGCCAGCGTGTGCGGTTGGGGCGGCATTCCCGTCGCTTTCTGCGTGGGTCGAGTGGTTCAGCGGGATCCTCATGCTGGCTGCGTTTCTCTGGTGGGCACCGCTTTTCCTCCTGGCACCGATCGCAGGTGCCTTCCTCTGCATGAAGAAAGCCTCCTGGACCGGCGAGGATGCCGTCCGGCTTGAGAAACAGCGTGCGCAGCGTCCGTTTTTTGCGGCGGCTGCGGCATTGGTCGTATTTGTCATTTCGTATGTTTCCGTGTCCTTCCCGGACGTCTTCAAACCGGATCTCCGCAATCTCGCACCGATCCTGCGGGACAATTACTGGCTTGCGGTCCACGTCGTGACGATCGTCGCGAGTTACGGTGCCGGAATGTTGGCGTGGGGGCTTGCGGACGGTGCACTTCTGTGCTATCTTTTCGGACGCTACCGTACGATGCCGGACGGAGAACGTCGGCCGCCGGAGATCTGTTCCACGCTTTCCGAGCTTCTTTACCGATGTATGCAGGCTGCCGTCCTGCTTCTGGTCGTCGGAACGATCCTGGGAGGACTCTGGGCGGACGTCTCGTGGGGACGTTTCTGGAGCTGGGACAGAAAGGAAGTCTGGGCACTCATTTCCCTGTTCGTTTACCTGCTGATCCTCCACGCGCGGTACGTTCGCCTTCTCGGAGAGTTCACGCTCGCCATCGGGGCGGTACTTGGCGCGTTTGCGATCATCATGGCATGGTATGGGGTCAACTACGTCATGGGAAGCGCACTTCACGGCTACGGTGCCGGAACGGGGTCGCTTTTCTACGGCGGACTCATTGCGGGGCTGAATTTCCTCCTGATCATTGCGGCAGTCATTCGCTGTATCTGGATGACCCGCAAAAGGTAGTTTTCCCGATTTGGACCGTAAAATGAAATGAACGGAACGGACAGGATGTATGGAATATCCTGTTCGTTCTTCTTTTGTCGAAATTTTCTTAAACACCAATCGCACCAATATTTCGAACTGTTTTCAATACAACGATAAGATGTGTTGTAGAGACGACTTATTTATTTTTAAGTTTTTTCTAAATACGTCCGATTAACCGAATATCAAAGGCGGAAAGTCATTTGAGACCCACCTTTTGGCGGGACCAAAAAGCGAATTTAATGATTTTTCATTCCCAATATTTTACCTCGGCGAAGCGGACGGAATGTGTTTCGGCACTCCGTCCGTTTTGTTTTTAAAATCCGCTTTTTCTTTGGTTCTTTCTTTTAAAAGAATCTCAAGATTTCAGAACGGCCAGGCAGTCCGAACATGGACCGTCAGTTTTTAATTTAAAGATTCCGTTTTTTCCATTTATTCACTTTTTCCCCAATTTGAGGGTTCTTTCTTTCATTCTGATATTTTCATTTTCCAAAACACTCACAATTGTATAAACCCGGTTTAAAATACGACTTATGCGAGCACCAATAAAATTTTTCAAAAAATTGAAGATGCTTTTACGATAACAAACCGCAGTTTCGGAAAGTTCCGTTTTACTGTTTCGATTTGAGAAACAGAAAGGATTCAAATATCCTGGAATATATAAAAAACCACA
>CAZRGJ010000755.1:0-1584 GCA_964599445.1 uncultured Planctomycetaceae bacterium
CAATCAGACGCAGACGGCCAACCAGACGCAGACGGCCAACCAGACGCAGACGGCCAACCAGACGCAGACGTTTCCGCTGCCCAAAGAAAAAGGACGCATTTCCTGCCGAAAGTTTCTTTGCCTCACGGTTTTCCTCCTGGTGCTTGGAGCTAATGAAACGGCAGTCTTCATGTTGGCGGTCCAGGATCTCCAAGCGCGGCATTTCGGGCTTTTTGGGGGAATTTTTGCGTGGATCTGCCTGACGTGCGGACTCGCTCTTCTCCGGATGACCGAACACTGTGTCGGACGCGGTTTCAGACGCCGGGTCCCCCACGTTCGCGGCCTTTTCCTCCCGGCGATCCTGACGGGATACGCTGCCGGTGCGCTGGCAGATTCACTTTACCTCGGAGCATTTTCGGACGTACTTCCGTTTACGGCATTCGTGCCGATGGGCGTTTGGATCGTGCTGATGCGTACCCGACTCTTTCCTGTACAGAAAGAGCAAACCGACCTTTCCGAAGCCCCCTCCGCAGAAGGACCGAGCCAGCCGGCGGCAGACTGTTTCCCGTACACGCAGAAGGCCGTCCTGGCGATTTCGTGTGCCGGGATCTTTGGACTCTCGCTCTGGTGGTCGGTGCCGGATCTGCATCGGGAAAAAGTCGAGCTTCCGGACGGGATCTACGTCTACGCGAACGATACGGTCTACGACATTCCGATCCTGAATCTGATCTCATCGCGCTGGGGCGGTTTCGTGCACACCGGGATCTGCTTCCTGACCCGCGATCCACGGAAACTCAACGCGGAATGCCGTCGGCGCGGTCTGCCGGAGCTTGAGTTTTTCCCATCCGGTAAACTGACGGACGGGTACTGGATCAGCGACTTCAATCTGGATGTCTGCGACCGTTCGCTGAACTTCACGAACTACTCCAGCCCGGCGAAACCGGATTCCGTTCCCTATCCGTTCGACCAAGAACACTGGAAGAATCTCCTGAACGGGCACTCCGTCAACGACCAGCTCGCGCCCGCCATTCAGGCCCGCCAGCTTCCCGTGAAGGACCCGCTTGCCGCGTGGGGAAAACTTCAGGAGTTCCGCAAAAAGACGAACGCACGCTACCCGGACGGCTTCATTTACTCGCCGATTCCATACCGCGGCCATTTCGTCCGCTTCTTCAACTGCAATTCGCTCGTCGTCGGCGCGGCAGACGAGATCCTCGGCTGCGGGAAAGAAGCCGAAGAACTCGCGAACATGCCGTTCCATTTCGGCGGCGAAACGCTCTCTGCCGGACGGGAACTCATGGCTGAACTGCGCTCGGAGGATTTTGCTGAGCGTCTCCAAAAAGAACGTGAAGCGATGCAGGACCCGCCGAACGGTAAGCCGAAATTCCTTCACCGCCTCCTTTCCCTGGCGAATAGATCCCAGCCGGAAACCGCTCGGAAATAAAACGTTTCGGCATTCCAGAAATTCCGGCGTTTTCCCCGCTAAAGTTCCCCAAAGTTTCGGGATTCCAAAATTCCCGCCGATTTCCAGAAAAATTTAACCCCAAGGAGAACCAAATGGCTCGAAAGATCACGATGTATTCTGCCCAGTGGGGCGATCTTGATTTC
>CAZRGJ010000756.1:0-1579 GCA_964599445.1 uncultured Planctomycetaceae bacterium
AATGCTTTTTGTTGGGTAATCTTTTGTAAAAAACGTGGTTTTTCGAGGTTGCCTCAGATTTAAGCACGTGCAAGAGCCTATTCCGACCTGTTTCACAAAAAATTAAGAAGAAAGGGCAAACTTTTTGGTTCTTTTTTCTCAAAAACCGCTTTCCCCGGTTGAAATTTTGGCGGATCTGTGGTAAAATCTTAAAACTTAGGATCCTGAAGTACGGGGTCCGCATGATTTTCCCCCCTTTTTTCCTCACGGAGCCGCACATGACAGAAAAAGCCTACCTCGCCGTCGATATGGGCGCGTCGTCCGGACGCCACGTCCTCGGCCGTCTGAATGGAGAGACCCTCACGCTTGAAGAGATCTACCGTTTCGAAAACGGCGGGACCGACCTTGGCGGGACGCTCTGCTGGGATCTTCCAGCACTCTGGAAAAACGTGCAGAACGGGCTGCGCGCTGCGGCTCAGCTTCCGGGGATCGCGGAAACTCTCCGAAGTGTCGGCGTCGATACCTGGGGCGTCGATTTTGCGATGCTGGACCGGAATGACCGTGTGCTCTCCAATCCAGTCACGTACCGTGACCATCGGACGGACGGTTTCCCAGAGGCAGCGTTTGAGACGGTCTCGAGAAGCGAGATCTTCGCACACACCGGCCTGCAGTTCATGCAGTTCAACACGCTCTACCAGCTCATCGCCATGCGCGAAGCGGACGACCCGCTTTTGACGGCCGGTCAGTGTTTCCTGCAGATCCCGGACGTTTTCCACTGGCTTTTGAGCGGACAGAAAGCAAACGAATTCACCAACGCGACCACGACGCAGTTTTTCGACCCGCAGAAAGGTGACTGGGCGCGGGAACTTCTGGAGAAATTCGGGATCCCGACGCATTTTCTCGGCGAGATATCCATGCCGGGAACGAATCTCGGTCCGCTTCGTCCGAGCGTGCAGTCTGCGACGGGGCTTGGTCCCAATGTGAACGTCGTTCTTCCGGGCACCCACGACACCGCGAGTGCCGTCATGGCGGTCCCGGCCGACTACGAGATCGGCACGCAGCCGAACTGGGCGTACATTTCGCTCGGCACGTGGGCACTGATGGGGATCGAGTCTCCGAAACCGATCGTGAACGAGAAGATGCTCGAGCTGAACTTCACGAACGAAGGGGGCGTCGGAAATACGTGGCGTGTGCTGAAAAACATCACCGGCATGTGGATCCTGCAGGAGTGCAAGCGGATCTGGAACACAGAAGGGAAAACTTGGGACTGGGACGAACTGACCCGAATGTCGGATGCCGCGCAGTCTCTCCAGCGGTTCATCAACGCCGAGGCACCGGAATTCTTCGCTCCGGAAAACATGGTGGACGAAATCGTGAATTTCTGCCGAATGACTGGCCAAACTGTTCCGGAGAGCGAGGGAGAAATCCTGAAGTGTGCCGTGGAAAGCATCGCGATGCGCTTCCGCGACGTTTTCCGAATGTGCGAGGAGATCAACGGTCAGAAACTCGAGACGATCCACATCGTGGGCGGCGGAACGAAAAATCGCCAGCTCTGTCAGATGACGGCAAACGCGACCGGACGGAAAGTCGTGACCGGACC
>CAZRGJ010000757.1:0-1578 GCA_964599445.1 uncultured Planctomycetaceae bacterium
GTCCGTCTTCCAGTTCCGGTCCGTCCTCCAGTTCCGGTCCGTCCTCCAGTTCCGGTCCGTCCTCCAGTTCCGGTCCGTCAAGATCAAAATCCATCTCCGGCGGCAGATCGAAAGAGCGTACTTCTTCCGCATGAAGCGGAGACATAAAGAACGGGGCGTCTGAAATTTTCAAAGGAGCGTCCGTTCCGTAAAGAAATGCGGCGTACCCGCACAGGAGGAATGTGCCTGCTTTGAGGAGTTTTCGTGAATTCTGTTTCCGGGGATCTTGAGTGTCTGGAAACGAAACAAAATGGAGTGAACCTGCCATGACGCGACCAATGGACCTTTTTTGCATAAAAGGAAACGCGAAATTTAAAATTTTTCTACGTGTTCTTTCTATCGGCAAAAAAAGTCCATCGCCTTCAATGCCGGAAACCGGATTTTTGTTTTCTGTGCGAGGAAGCCGCAGCAAGAGACGCAAATCAGAAAGCATCCAGCATCTTTTCCAGACGCTTTGCAGAAACGCTCATCGCAGTACCCAATTTTTGCGCAAACAGCGAGATGCGGTACTCTTCGATTGCCCAGCGGAACTCTTCAAGTTCTTCACTTTCGATTCCGCGCAGATCAAAATCTTTGCGCAGCCTTTCGTATTCAGTCTGGAAACGTTCCAGTTCGCGGATCTGCTCCATTCCGCGGGTCAATGCGATCCGGGTCCCGGAATTCGTTCCGGAAAGTGCCTGAATGCGGGCTTCGATCCCCCGGAAGTATCGGGCAAAATGCTTCACGTATTTCCAGGACGTACGCAGCAGGAAGTCCGGCGGAGTCAGTCTGCGGATCTGCGCATCCAGGTCAGCCACGATCGGCTGGAACGGCTCGTAAAGTGCAGTGCGGGACGGAAGCTCTCCTTTCCCGTTTTCCTCTTTTGAGGAGGCTGCCGACGTGGAGGATCCCGTATTTTTCCGAAGATTTCCGAAGGATTTGACCTGCACGGTTCCGATCTTCAGCTGGGAAGCCAGCTCGCTGACGGTGTGGCGTCGGGAATTTTGAGCGCAAATGCCGTTCAGTGCGCGGATCGCCGCATGGTAGGATCTCCAGAGCTGCGCGAGCGGCTCCGGAAGTTCCTGCACGACGATGGAAATTCGTCCTTTCGCGAGCTTCACGATCCGCTCGTACTCCTGCTGGCTGCGCGGGATCCGATTCAGAAGCGACGGCATGTCCGCCAGCGCAGGAAAACCGGACGGATCCAGAGCCGTCTGCGCGACCAGATCGCAGATCGTGTCCGCAAAAGGAGTCTTCGTCGTCTTGATGAAATAGTCTGCCTGCATTTTCATCTCGTTGAAATGCGGCATCCAAAGTGCCTGCCGGGTCAATTCCTGATTGGCCGAGTAGCGGAAAAGCCGCATGACGGCACGCCGGGTGTTCAGCTCCGCCTGAAACTGGGAAGTCGAAAGACGGATCCCGACGGTTTTCCCTTCATCGACCAGCATCGGAAACGCTGAGATCCTGCCGGCTCGTGATGCCGCGTCCAGAAGCGTGGATTCGATCTGGACCTGGACCGGAAGTTCCCCAAAATTCCATGACGTCAGGCCGCTGCGTGTC
>CAZRGJ010000758.1:0-1572 GCA_964599445.1 uncultured Planctomycetaceae bacterium
TTCGATGAATCGCTTCCATTGGAGTTCCCGTAGTTCGACGGATCGCTCCCGTCGGCGTTTCCGTAATTCGACGAATCGCTCCTGTCGGCGTTCCCGTAGTTCGACGGATCGCTCCCGTCGGAGTTTCCGTAGTTCGACGGATCGCTTCCATTGGAGTTCTCGTAGTTCGACGGATCGCTCCCGTCAGAGTTCCCGTAGTTCGACGGATCGCTTCCGTCGGCGTTTCCGTAGTTCGACGAATCGGTCCCGTCGGTGTTTCCGTAGTTCGACGGATCGCTTCCGTCGGCGTTTCCGTAGTTCGATGAATCGGTCCCGTCGGTGTTTCCGTAGTTCGACGGATCGCTCCCGTCAGAGTTCCCATAGTCGGAGGAATCTGTTCCGTAGTTTGACGACTCGGCACTTGATGTGCTGTCCGTGCTGGTGTCTTCGGAGCCGGCCTCATCCATTTCGGGTTTTTTTGATTCCCAGATCTGCGAGAAAAACGGTTTGGGAGCGGGGGTTTTTGAGGAAGGTGAACCGGAATCGTCGACTGCGATGGAATAGACCATGAGCATTCCGCTGACCAGAAGCCCAAACCATGCAGAGCGGCGGATGAATGCATTGAAAGCTGTCCCAGGTGTGGATTTTTTCTGTTTTTTCTTGGCCATGATTCAAACTGACTCTGTGTTTTGGGTTGACAAACCGGGATATTTGACTATACTGAAACACGAAAAGGAAACACTTTCCCATTTCCTTTTATCGAAATGGCCTGAATTTATCCTGAAAAAAATTTTTTTTGCCCGCATTTTGGAAATGTTCGCCACACTTTACCAAACACTTTTGAAACACTACCTGATGGGGCCGTGGTGGCCCGGTTCCAGTGCGCTGGAAGTTGCCGTCGGTACGATCCTGACCCAGAACACGACGTGGAAGAGCGTGGAACGGTCCATCCAAAATCTGAAAGATGCGGGCGTTCTGGAATTCGACGCACTTCTGGAGATCCCGGAAGAGGAACTTGCACAGCTTATCCGTCCCTCCGGCTTCGCGGTCCTGAAGAGTCGGAGACTGCGGAATCTGCTGGAGATGATCCGCACACGATACGGCAGCTCTATGGAGAAAATGGCAGAACGACCCCGGGATGAGCTTCGGAAAGAACTTCTGGACGTCAACGGCGTCGGCCGCGAAACGGCAGATTCGATCCTCCTGTACGCACTGGGGATCCCCTCTTTTGTCGTGGATGCGTACACTCGCCGGATCCTTTCCCGCCATGAGATCCTTCCGGAAAAGATGCCGTACGATGAGATCCGGCACGCTTTTGAAGAGTCCCTTCCGCACGAAACGGCCGTCTACGCGCATTTTCATGCCATGCTTGTGGAAGTCTGCAAGGAATTCTGCCTCAAGACCTCCCCCCGCTGCGAAAACTGCCCGCTGCGTGACTTTCCGGTGAAACCAACGAAACCGGAGTAAATTCACTGAAAGATGCCGAACGTGCCCGCACGCACCTCCCGCCAAATTCGCGAAAACAGGAACCAAAACAAGAGGGAGGAACGTTTGGTGTGCGTTCCTCCCTCAAATCAAAGCAGCGGGACGGAC
>CAZRGJ010000759.1:0-1561 GCA_964599445.1 uncultured Planctomycetaceae bacterium
TCTGATATAATCGTCTCCGGTATAGTAGCAAAGACCGATTGCTGGGGGTTCACAGGAATTGTCGTTCTGATACAATAGATAGAGTGCAAACTCTGTCAAAAACTGCACTTACGGTCAGTTTTGCGATAAAAATCCCGTCTAAGCAGGAAAATTTTGAGGCTGAAAAGTCAAAAAAATTTTCTGTTTTGGAAAAGGAGATGGCTGGATCTTTTCAGTTTTCTCCCTTTTTGTGAAAAAAATTTTTGATGAACACCTAAAAAAGCATCAGCTGTTCATCTTTTTCCGGTTCTTTTCGTGTATTGCCGACATAATTTTCCATTTTGGACATCTGACGGTCGGTCAGCGAGAAAAGACGGACTTCCCCTTCGGGCGGGATCGCTTCCCGGATAAGACGCCGCTGTTTTTCTTCGTATGCTTCATTACCGCACGGTCGGGCGTAGACCGAATACTGAAACATCGTGAAGCCGTTATTCAGCAGAAAGTTTCGGAATCGGGCTGCATCGCTGCGTTCTTTTTTAGTGTTGGTCGGAAGGTCAAAAATCGCAAAAAGCCACATGATCTGGTATCCTGAATTGATGAACTGTTTACGGGGCATGGAAACTCCGGGGTTTAAGGTGAAAAAATGGATCGTATTCTTGATTTCTCAAATGAGGCCGTGACGCTGAAAATCGTCCATCGACAACTGGAAATAACACGCACGTCCGGACCGAAAGTGACGGTGCCGGCCGACGAGATCGCAGCGGTCGTATTGGGACATCAAAGCATTACTCTGACAAAAACGGTACTTCAGGAACTGGCCAAAGCCGGTGCGGTGCTGATCGTGTGTGATGAAAAATTCCTGCCCGTCGGAATGTTTGCGCCGCTTGTGGGCCATCATCTTCGCGGACGATTCATACGGGAACAGGCAGCCGCGTCGCCAGTCGCGCAGAAACGGGCATGGAAAGAGATCGTCTGTGCCAAAATTCGCGGACAGGCGCAGGTACTGAGTGAACTGTTCGGCAATGCGGCTCCGTTACCGAAGCTGGTGAAAGAGGTCAAAAGCGGTGATTCCACCAACGTAGAAGCGAAAGCTGCCCGATTTTACTGGCAAAAACTGTTTGGAAACCTGGAATTTTCAAGGGATCCGGAAAACGGAGATGAGATCAACAGTGCGCTGAATTACGGCTATGCCGTCCTGCGGGGAATCACGGCCAGAGCGGTGTGTGCGACGGGACTGAATCCGGCGTTGGGGATCTTTCACCACAACAAATACGATTTCTATTGTCTCGCCGACGACCTCATGGAACCGTTTCGGCCAGTGGTCGACCGATCGGTCTATCGTATGATGGAAGAAAATGCGCTCTCCGCAGAACTGACGTCCGAGATAAAACGCCGACTGATCACAGAGCTCAATCAGCGTTTCATCGTCAACGGAATGCAGGAGACGATCTTCGAAACCGTCAGCCGACTGGCCGTCTCGCTCGTGGAGGTCTTCGGAGGACGGCGGACCGAACTCACCCTCCCCGAGTGTCTGCCGCGGGAAAAACGCTAATCGTTCATCGGATGGATATTGCCAAGGTGA
>CAZRGJ010000760.1:0-1560 GCA_964599445.1 uncultured Planctomycetaceae bacterium
GCCGCGACGTTCGCGATGATCGTCATTGGACTGCTCTGGATCCCGATCATTCAAGGGAAAAACGGGCTCTACGAGTATCTTCAGAGCGTTCAGGGCTACTTCTCCCCGCCGATCCTGACGGTCTTCCTCCTCGGCGTTTTCTGGAAGCGCATGAATGCCAAAGGTGCCATGGCTGCGCTGGTCGTGGGGTTCGCGCTCGCGCTCCTGCGTCTCGGGATCGACACGGCCGCGACGCTCGGTGCGGAATTTACGGAAGGTTCCTTCCTGTGGATCCTGAACACCATTTACTTCCAGTACTACAGCGTGCTCATCATGATCATCTGCGTCACCGCAATGATCGCCGTCAGCTACGCAACGGCCGCCCCGGATTACGCGAAGATCCAGGGACTCACATTCGGTACCACGAGTACTGAGGAACGCGAAATTTCCCGTTCGAGCTGGAATTGGGTCGATGTCCTCGTCTCGGTCCTGATCCTGCTTGCGATCACGGCTGCGTACCTTTACTTCACTGGCTGATTCGTCACGGGCAGAGACCCGCAAATGGTCTCACCGCTTGATGAAACGAACGTCTCCCAGCTGGCCGGTGATTTCGTGTCGGCTGGGAGAGCTGCTCCCATTTCCCCCTTTCATTGAAAATCAAACAGGCATGGAAATTTACTCAAAAAGCAAGATCTGGTTCGTGACCGGAGCACAACTTCTTTACGGAGGCGAGACCGTGCGTCTGGTCAACGAACATTCCGAAACGATGATCGCCGGTCTGAACCGGGGCGGACTTCCGCTGGAGATCGTTTACCGCGGGACCGTCAATTCAGCGGAGGAAGTCACCCGGCTCTTCCGTGAGGCAGAAAATTCGGACGAATGTGCCGGCATCATCACGTGGATGCACACGTTCTCACCCGCGAAAATGTGGATCCGCGGCCTTCAGGCTTTCCGCAAGCCCCTGCTCCATCTCCACACACAATTCCAACGCGAGATTCCATGGGACTCCATCGACATGGACTACATGAATTTGAATCAGAGTGCCCATGGCGACCGTGAATTCGCGCACATCGTCTCCCGTCTGCGCAAAAATCGGCGGATCGTCGTTGGATTCTGGGAGGACGAGACCGTCCGCTCGCAGATCTCCGACTGGATGCGCGTCTGTGCCGCGTGGAAAGACCAGCAGACATTGCGCATCGTACGTTTCGGCGACAACATGAACAACGTGGCCGTGACGGACGGCGACAAAGTGGAAGCAGAGATCCGCCTCGGCTACCATGTGGACTACTGCCCGGTCGGTGACCTTGCAGAAATGCAGAATTCGGTCTCCGACGCGCAGATCGACGCGCTGCTTGACGAATACGAAACGCTCTACGAGGTCTCCGGAGAACTCCGAAACGACGGAAACGCCTGGCGACAGGTGCGTGAAGCGGCTCGTGAAGAGCTTGCGCTGCGCATGATGCTCAAGGAAAAGAACGCAAATGCCTTCACGACCAATTTCGACGCGCTTCACGGTCTGGATCAGCTTCCGGGGCTTGCGTCTCAGCGTCTGATGGCGGAGGGGATCGGATTCGGCGCAGA
>CAZRGJ010000761.1:0-1560 GCA_964599445.1 uncultured Planctomycetaceae bacterium
GGTCTGTGCGCCTGTCTCCGCGATGCACGCATACCCATGGTACATGATCCCCTGAACCGGTTTGGCAAGCATCGCCCAAGTCGCTTCCTGGAGCGTATCCGGCGGAATGGTCGGGAAGTCCGCGTCCGGTTTCTCTTTCACCCACTGGGGAGTCGGTTTGACGGGAACGTTTTTCGGCGCGATCTGTGAGCGGTAGCAGATGATCTGCGTCATGACCATGACGTCCTGCCCTGTTCCACCCGCCATGGCAAAGAGTTCCTCGGTCGGTCCCGCCACGTTCATCGGTTCCGGGTAGGCGTAGACCCACTGGCTCAAAACGTCCACGTCGCCGCCGGAACCCCATTTCGGAGGCACGCGGACCGACGGATCGTAGAAGCTGAAGAATGGACGCGCCTTCTGCTTTTCCGAACCATCGCAGAATCTCCCGGCGACCTTCCGGTACTCCTTCGCCGACGCGGAATTGATCCCCGGCCAGCCGTCGCCTCCAGACCAGAACCAGCGATAGTAGTTCAGGATCAGGTCGTCGTCCGGAACGATCCCGTCAGGGAAACGCTGCGGCGCAAGGTCACGCGGAGCGGTACTGCCCGAGACTTCCGCAGGCACTTCCTTACCCGTCTCGGCACGGTAGCGATCCATTTCCGTGCGGAAAGAGGGGAACGTTCCGTCCCGACGCTCCGAGTTGGGAAGGATCCCGCCGAATGCCGGGTGCGTGCCGAAGTCTTCCGCGTTCGCTTTGGCGATCTCGCGCGCAAGATCATGAAGGACCGGGTCAGAGGCTTCCGGATTCCCTTTTCCCTTGGAGTTGAACCGACGGTTTTCGTTTCGGTCAAAGCGAAGGAAATCGTCCTCCGTTTTCCCTTTCGGGTACGCCAAGTAGACGGTCTTCACCAGACGGAATCCGTCCACGAGTGCTTTGTCGAGCTGCTCAAACGCCGTCGTAGTCAAACTTGGAAGTTTCTCTGGAGTCCCGTAGCCGAAAGAAGTCAGTCCGTGCGTGAATCCGAAATCCAGTATTTCCTCGTACGGCCGATTGTTGAACATCCAGATCAAAGTGGGGAACCGGTCCGCGAAAACCGGGCCGATCCCGACTTTCAGCTCTTGGCTTGCCGACGTCTCGGAACCGTCCGCCTTCTTGCCGGAAAGCCGTACTTCGATCGAGTACCAGCCCGGCTTCACGCACGTCTCGACCGGACAGACGACTTCGGCCGTGCCGTTTGCGCCGAGCTGCGCGAATTTCTGCGAAACGAGCGGGATCTCCGAGCCGGATCCTGCTTCTGCTCCCTCATTTTTCTGTAAGATCTCGATCCGGACGTCCCGAATTTCTTCCGCCGAGAAATTCTCGATCCGCGTCGTGACCTTCGCGTCCTTTTCTCCGCGCTCAAACGCACCGCGGCCGGAGAAAGAGACCCCGATCGGACGGCGCTCATACGGCGTGAGAGCAATGCGCTTCACGATGCCGTTAAACGGGCAGTAATTCGCCCCGTAGCGGTCCCCGATGACCGGAGAGTACTTTTCCGGCGCAATGGGACCGGGAGTCGAAACAGTCCCCAAGACTTTCTG
>CAZRGJ010000762.1:0-1555 GCA_964599445.1 uncultured Planctomycetaceae bacterium
CCGTCCGATCCGTTTCACCGAGTCGGAAAGATGGACCGAACGAAGCGCCGGGCATCTGTAAAATCCCCGCGCCCCAATGTCCACGACAGACTTCGGCAGCTTGATCTCCTGAAGCCGTCGGCAGAGAGCGAACGCTCCCTGATGGATGGTCGTGAGCGTCTCCGGAAACGTCACGCCGGTAAGCGTCTCTCCCATCATGAACGCTTTGGATCGAATGACTTTGACGCCGTCCGGGATCACATAGTGCGACTCCGGCCAGGCATTCGGAAAACTGACCAGCTCTTTTCCGTCGGCCGTAAAAAGGACACCGTCCCGGCTTTTAAAATGCGCTTTCTTTCCGAAAAGCCGGATCCTTTTCAGCTCACGGCACCCCATCGTCAACCCCTCCCCCAGCGTTTCGAGCGACTTTGAAAGACCGAGCAGTCCCAGTTTCCGACATCTGGCGAAAACTTTTTCCCCAAGATGGCGGACACTGTCGGGTAGCTTAACGTACCGCAAACCGCACTCCATGAACGCGCCTTTTTCGATCAAGACCAACGATCTGGAAAAATGGACCTGCGCGAGTTTCCCGCACCCTTCGAATGCATACTCCCTGATATTCACGACCGAGTCGGGAAATTCCACGAATTCCAGAGACTCCGCATCCGCAAACGCCATCATCCCGATTTCCGTGACTCCATGCGGGATCGCATAGTGCACGAAGGGACTCGCCATCGGGAAATGCAGCAGCTTCCTGCCGTCCGGCGAAAAAAGAACACCGTCAATGCTCTTAAAATGCGAACTCTTTTCCGAAACCCGGATCATCGCAAGATTTTCGCAGCATGAAGATAATAATAAACGCCATTGTGTCTCGTTGTGTAAAAAAAGGACTCCAAGCAAATGGGCAACGGCGTGAAAACGGTCATTTCAAGCCGTTGCAAGGCAAGGTAACACCTAAAATAACGACTACGGTTCGAGTGCCTTTTCGAAGTCTTCGTCGGTCGTTTGGATGTAGTACTTCTGACTGATTTCGATTGTGTGACCAAGCCAGGAAGATACTACGTGAGGCGGGTGTTTCTTCTGCAGCTCAGTATCCCGGGTGGCACGAAGGCTGTTGAACAGTTTCGGCCACACCGCGATACCGGCTGCACGAATGCAACGCTTAAAATAGTGGGCAGAGGGATGCGTACCCGCCGGGAACATTAGATCCTCGTCTTGAGTAAAAGACTGTCTGTGATACGCTGCCAGTGTCGAGTGTAGCTCTGGAAACAACGGGATCTCCCGTGTGCGATGTTCACCTCGCTCCTGCCTTTGTTTGCTGGTCTTCTTCGGTTCACGGATCCGGATCCTGCGTCGCTTAAAGTCCACATCACCCCAAAGCATAAATCGAACTTCTGAAGGTATGCGCAGTCCACCCCAGCGGGCAAGGACCCAGACCGCCTGCATCGACAGATCCGGTATCTGTTTCAGGACGCGGTACGCGATCTCTTCCGTAACATAGAAATGCTGCTTCGTATCTGCGGACTCCAGACGAAGCGTGACTTTCTCAAAAGGATTGCTGCGTACTTTTCCTTCC
>CAZRGJ010000763.1:0-1549 GCA_964599445.1 uncultured Planctomycetaceae bacterium
AAGCGGCGAAAGAGTACCAGAATCTTCCGTGTCTTGCCTTCACGCACCTTCAGCCCGCGCAGCCGACGACGCTCGGAAAGCGTATCTGCCTGTGGCTCTACGATCTGGTGATGGACCTTGAAGATCTTGAGCACCGCATGGCTCTTCTGCGTACGCGCGGTCTGAAAGGGACGACGGGAACGCAGGCGAGTTTCTTCTCGCTCTTTAAAAATGACGGCGCAAAAGTGCGTCAGCTGGAAGCTCTCGTCGATAAAAAGATCGGTTTCGAGTCCTCTTTTGCCGTCACGGGGCAGACGTATCCGCGGAAACTGGACGCACAGGTCGCGGACGTGCTTTCCGGCATCGCGCAGTCGGCGCACAAAATGGCGACGGACCTGCGTATCCTCGCGCACCGCAAAGAATGCGAAGAACCGTTTGAAAAGAACCAGATCGGTTCGAGTGCCATGGCGTACAAGCGGAATCCGATGCGCAGTGAGCGTATCTGCTCGCTGGCCCGTTTCGTCATGAGCGTCCAGTCTAGCCCCGGAATGACGCTGGCGACGCAGTGGTTTGAACGGACCCTGGATGACAGCGCGAACCGCCGTCTTGTCCTTCCGCAGGCGTTCCTGGCTCTGGATGCGATCCTGATCCTTTACCGGAATGTGATCGACGGAATGGTCGTTTACCCGAAAGTCATCGAAAAGAATCTGCGGGCGGAACTTCCTTTCATGGCGACGGAAAACATCATGATGGCTGCGACAGCGGCGGGCGGCGACCGGCAGGAACTGCACGAGCACATTCGTCAGCACTCGCAGGCGGCTGCGGCAGTCGTGAAGCAGGAGGGCGGCGAAAACGACCTGATGGTGCGTCTGGAAGCCGATCCGATGTTCGCGGGAGTGGATCTGGGATCCGCACTGGAACCGTCGCTTTACGTTGGCCGCGCGCCGCAGCAGGTCGATGAGTTCCTGGATGAGATCATGGCGCCGATCTTTGAGAAGTACGCCGACGTGACCTCGCAGGAAACGGAGATCTTCTGCTAGTCTGCGTCTGAAAGTCCCGATTTGAAAAGAAACAGCCGATGAGGAATCTTTCCCCGTCGGCTGTTTTGCGGGTATTCGAACCAGGAGGTACTGTAGTGTATCGCGGAATCGGTTGAAACTGTGCCTGAAACCTTCAAATACCCATTCTTTCTCCCAGTATGCCGTTACCGAATAAACCAAAATTCTCCCATACCGTACGAGACGTTTGAAAGTTGGCCTGTCACCTCTTTTTTACCACCCACATTTCAATTTTTGCGCTGTGGCACGGAGTGGAACAAAGGGAAGTTGTCACTTTTTTAAGGAGTGATAACCCTATTTTTCCACACACGATACGGGATACTGAAAACAGACTTGTTACCTCTTTTTTACCGCCTGCGTTTCAATTTTCGCGCAGAGATTGCGTGGAGTGGATCAAAGGGGAGTTGTTACTTTTTAAGGAGTGATAACTCTATTTCTTTACACACTGCGCGAGATGCTGAAAAACAGACTTGTCACCTCCGCGCCCACTGCGAGACCGCCGCGCCTCTGTG
>CAZRGJ010000764.1:0-1548 GCA_964599445.1 uncultured Planctomycetaceae bacterium
CGACAAAAATCCGTACTCACAAAACTACCAGACACTCACCATTTCCCCGAAAATGCGTTTCCGCACTTCATGTCCATTCCCGATCCAGACCTTCATTCGGCTTTGAATCCGCCGGCAACTTCTACTTCGAGCCAACGATTCATTCCGCTTTGAGTCAAGCTTTCATTTAGCTTTGACTCGCCAGTCACCTTCCGTAAAAGAAGGGAACCGAAGATCCTCGGAGACCGTCGGGTAAACGACGAAAAAATCCAGCAATCCTCCTCTCCATTCGGTTTTTTTTGAAATATCGGGTGAAGAAAACTCCACCATTCACTTCGCGCATTTTACACGAATCGGCGAATATTGCAAGGGGGGGGAAGAGGAAATCCTGCTTTATTTTACGCGAAATGCGAAAGTTTTTTCGGACCGTCGTTCCTGAATAAAGAAATGACGCTCGGAAAAGAATACACCGGATCTGTTTTTCAAGGTAGGCTGTCCTGATTTCCGAATCACGGCGTCTCCATTTTTGGGGGACCTTTCCCATTTTCCGTGAGTTTTTCCCATTTTCTGGGACGCACCGGCGCATTTCAGTTTTTCTCTTCCCCTTTTCCGCCTAGTCAGTTTTTTCTCTGGAATGAAGAGTCGAATGCGAAACTGCTTGGCGAAAAATCGAGTCGGCGGACGAATTCAAGAGCGTCCTGCGCTCCATATTCGCGGTCCATTCCGGAGTCTTCCCATTCGACCGAGAGCGGCCCCTGATAGCCGATCATGTTCAGAAGACGCAGGATCTCTTCAAAATCGACTTCACCGTGTCCGGGACTTCGGAAATCCCACCCTCTGCGGCAGTCGCCGAAATTCAGATGGGAGCCGAGGATCCCCGCTTCGTCATCCCGGCTGCGCAGGACGTCCTTGATGTGTACGTGGAAGATCCGGTCCGGGAATGCGCGAATGAATTTGGCGGGACTGACTCCCTGCCAGAGAAGATGGCTGGGGTCGAAATTGAATCCGAATGCGGGATGGAAATTCAGGGCTTCCAGCGTTCGGCGTGCGCTCCAGAGGTCAAACGCGATCTCGGTGGGGTGGACTTCCAGTGCAAATTTGACGCCGCATTTCTCGAATTCATCGAGGATCGGGAGCCAGCAGTCTGCCAGAAGTTTGAATCCGTCGTCGATCCACGACTGCGGGACCGGCGGGAAAGAGTAGAAGTACTTCCAAATCGATGAGCCGGTGAAGCCGTTCACGACCGAAACGCCGAATTTCTTCGCCGCGTGCGCCGTCAGCTTCATCTCTTCGATCACGCGGGCACGCACTCCGGCCGGGTCGCCGTCTCCCCAGAGATACTCCGGGACCAGGCCGCGATGGCGGACGTCCAGGTCATCCAGGACGAGCTGACCGTAACTGTGCGCGGAAAGTGCCCAGACGCCAAGACCAAGTTCTTCGAGTTTCGCGTGTTTGCGCTCGCAGTAGCCGTCATCCTCGAGTGCCGCACGGACATTGAAGTGGTCGTTCGGCCGGTCAAGCGTGCATTTCAGCTCAAGGCCATCGTAGCCAAAATCGCTCATCTTTTTC
>CAZRGJ010000765.1:0-1546 GCA_964599445.1 uncultured Planctomycetaceae bacterium
GTGGCCCTGGCGGCGGCAGTTTTATGCCGTGAACTATACAGCTAGGATTCAAACATTTTTCATTATCGTTAAATTTTCACAAAATAAGTAAAAATTTTGCCATATTTTTCGGGAAATGCTCTTGCATTTTTTTGCGAGATTTCCATAATATGCAGATTGAAGAACGTTTTAGATTTTTTAGTCAGACGGCAGACCTGATATTCCGTGTCCCGTTTCCGATTTTGCCCAAGGCTCATCTGCAAAATTCGTGAAACATTTCATGACGGAACTTTCGGCAAACTGCAAGTCTGCCCCAATAAAAACCAGAACCCCCGTCAACCCTATGACTTCCAGAGACCGAGTAATCAATACCTTATGCAATCAGCTTACCGCGCCGGTTCCCATGCTTTTGCGAATTCCGCAGGCACTGGAGCGGGAGCGCTCGGAATTTTGTATGCAGCTTCGTTCCCGTTTCCAGAATGATCTGGAAATGCTGGATTTCAGTATTCCGACGGCCTGCCTTGAAGCAGATGCCTCCGCGGCCGCCCCAAAACAGGTAAAGGACGAGTGGGGCTGCCTGTGGAACAAAAACGCAGACGCCTCATGGTCGGTTTCTGAAACGCCGTGGTATGATGACATTCTGGAGCTGGAAGGGATCCGTTTTCCAAAATCTCCCGTCTCGGACGATATGCGTGAGTTTACCGACATTCAGTGCGACGGCACGTCTCATTTTGTGCTGGCGCAGACGCGGATCCATCCGTTTCGCAGACTCTGTGCGCTCGGCGGACTGGAAAGTGCTCAGAATCTCATCCAGCGCAAACCGCGTGCTCTGAAAGAGATCATGCAGCGTTTCTTTGAATACTATTTCCGTCAGGTCGACGCATGGTGCAGAACGGGAGTGGACGGCATCGGTCTGGAAGACGATCTTGCAGACGAATGCGGGATCCGCATTTCCACAGCCCGATGGAACGAGATCTTCGTGCCGATGCTGCACGAATTCTGCCAGAAGATCCGTAACGCAGATAAATTCGTCTACTTCACCGGGACTGGAAATTTTGAGGAACTGATCCCTGGTCTGATCTATGCCGGCGTGGACGTGATCCGATTCGACGCGGAAATGATGGATGCCGAGACGCTCGTCCAGCGTTACGGTCAGCGCATTGCGTTTCAGCCGATCCTGAAACCGTCCTTCATTGAAAACAATACGGAAGAGGAGATTTCCACAAAGATCCTGGCCTGGCGCACCGCGTTCAGCGAACAGAAGCTCATCGCGGAGTGCCAGATCTCACCGCAGGTCACGATGCGCAATATCGCCTGCGCGATGCTCAACTGGCGGCGCAGAATGCCGCAGCCGGATTTTTGAGCCGGACCTGAAACCATCCAGAAAACGGGCAGAAGCAGAGTGTTTTTGCCCGTTTTTTCAGATTCCAGCGAAAATTTTCTCAAATTTAGACTTTTTTCACCTACAGAAAGGCCGACCATGACTGACTTCCAATACACCAGACACGACGACCACATCGAGATCACCAAATACACTGGCTATGCCTCCGACGTCACCATTCCATCG
>CAZRGJ010000766.1:0-1546 GCA_964599445.1 uncultured Planctomycetaceae bacterium
TGCCGAAACCAAGTCTCTACTTTTCTCTGGATCCGGAGATCCGGGTAAATAACCTGCGTGACCTGTTTGAGAACTGATTTTGTCCTTTTCCCGGAAAACAGGTATACTGCGCAATTATACGTCGTGCTGTAGGCTTCATGCCGCGCAAATCAGGCATCTGTAATACGGAAGAAATTATGCGAACAAAGGATACTTATACACTGAAAACATCGATCCGGAACCGCGTACTGAACAAAACTGCCGCCCTCGGAGGTGATGGAAACGATGTTCCGCTGGAAGAAATGTTCGGGCAGCTCACGCATACCTATCTGCAGGATAAAGCACCGTCACTGATGCCGTACGAACAAGGCTTTCAGGTCGTGGAGAGAAATGAGGACGACACAAAAGTGCTGGGCGTAACCGGATTCAAAGTAAACGGCATGCAGCTCTTCTCGCCGACCTTCTGCATCAACGGAGAGATCAAAGGACACGAACTCCTGCGGCTGGCAGACCAGAATCTGTGGGTACCTCTGAAAGAAGCGTGGCTTAATGAGATCTTCCGCCGAAAGCCGATGATGATCGGCGACAGTGCTCCGAAATCCACACCCGGTTCTTCCACACCGGATCTGACCGATCTGGTAAACATCCCGACCAAGTACGCCTCCGCCATTCCGCGCGAATGGCACGCGGTCTACCGGGATATTGCCCGAAATTCCAAATTCAGTCTCGCTAAGAAAGCCTTCTCGCTTCATCAAAAGCTGAATCCGCTTCGTCATATCAAATATGCGTCCTACGGCGGTCTGAAGCGCACGCTGGAAATGCTGGATACCTATCCGCTGATCAAAGCCGCCTTCGAACAGGTCCACCCCGGAGGAACCGATGCTCTTCGGCGGGAATTCACGGAACGTGATATTCTTCGGAAATCCGCTGCGCTGAAAGTAAAACCGCTCCCTGAGCCGAACGTCAAATACGCCAATTCCGTACAGGTCATTTCTTATTCCGTTTCCATCTCCGGTTCGTCTCTCCCCTTCGGACTCTCCGATAAAGAAAAAGAAAAGCTGCTGCGGGAAGGATACCTTGTTCAGGATGACCGCCGTGACGAGGAAGTTACCAAAGTCATCGACGCTTCCGGAAATAAGGCAAACATTTTCAACCCTAGAGGCACCGGCATCTACGACGTGCTGGTAGAACCCGGCAAGTCCCGCCGTATGGCCGTTCTGCGCTCTTCCGATGCGGAAGGTCCCTTTATGCTGGTCGTGAACCCGTCCAGTCATGAATACTGCGAGTGCACCGGGACCGAGATCTGGTGCACGAAAGAATATCCGGCGGCCGACTATGTGAAATGGGTCGATAATCTTCCGCTCGGCAGTCCAAGCAACTGCTTCGCGGTCCTTCGCGGATGCTGTGAAGTACATGGTCCGTTCCACAACTGCGCAGGAGGTATCATCTGCAAAACCGAAACACAGGAAGAACTTCCGCTGCGCTATGGCTACGGGCATAACGACGGCTACCGGCATAACTGCCGCTCCATGGAATGGACGATCCGTCGGACACCGAAAGGAAGCGA
>CAZRGJ010000767.1:0-1544 GCA_964599445.1 uncultured Planctomycetaceae bacterium
GAGACCCAGACCTCAAACTTTTGCGGAAATCGGAAATTATGCCCAGTCCCCCCCAAACACCGGATCACCGCCCGCGCCGTCGGCTGGACGCTCCCAAGATCGATCCGAATGAAACGCTCCAGCCCGTTTCCGCCGTACCATCCAACGCATTTCGAGTCAAACCAAAGCCGGTCCCAATGAGCCTTCGAAAGGACTCCGTCCGTCAGATCTTCAGGATCCGTTCCCTCGCGTACCGTCAAACGATAGTCCGGCTCCGGAGCCAAAAGTGCGCGCTTTCC
This sequence comes from uncultured Planctomycetaceae bacterium, assembly GCA_964599445.1. Classification (GTDB taxonomy): domain Bacteria; phylum Planctomycetota; class Planctomycetia; order Pirellulales; family Thermoguttaceae; genus RGIG3701. The sequence goes on from CAZRGJ010000767.1 coordinate 279, forward strand.
CAGCGCAAGATTCTCGCCAACCGTCCACGCTTCCCAAAGTTTCCGATTTTCCAGTTTTTTCGCATCCAGACGTACCTTGCGCACCGCCTCGGATTCCTCATGCACCGTCTCCGACTGTACAGCGGTCCCCATTCCCAAAATCAAGCCGAGGAAGATCAGAAAAAAGACCAAACGCAAACATTTCATGGAAGCTCGCCCTTTCTTAAACTGAAAAAAGCGCACGTTTCCCAAAAACGCACGCTTTCAAGCACACTAAAACATGAATTCCTGATCCAGCAGAGAACGAAACCACGTCACCTGCCGCTTCGCCATCTGCCGAGTGTGCGTCTTGATCTCCGCAACCAGAGCGTCAAATTCCGGCACTTCGCGCAGCCGGGAAACCTCCCGTCCGATCCAATCTTCCGCATCTTTCGAAAATTCAGCCCCGCCATTCTGCAGGATCCTCAGCTCTTCACGTACACTGTCGAGCCGTTCCGCCGAAAGTCCATGCGTTTCCAGAAACGCCAGGATCTCCCGGTACCCGACCGCCATGGAGGCCGTTCGGCTCAAAACAGGGAAACGAAGCCGAAGAGAAAGGACTTCCTCAAGAAACCCCAGTTCAAACATCAGATCTACCCGTTTCTCGATCCGAATGTGAAGATCCGGCCTCGGTATGTCGATGATCCGGACCCGTTCCCGAAATCGCTCCGGAACCTCCGGCTGAAACTGCGTCTGAAATTCATGGATCGGTTTTCCCGTAAGCGTGAAGACCTCCAGTGCACGGATCAGCCGTTTCGCATCATTCGGATGGAGCCGCGCAGCCGTCACCGGATCGACGGCCTCCAGTTTTCGATGGAGAAACGTCCGATCCCCTGCTTCCGCGGCCTTCTGAGCCTCAGTCCGCATCGCCTCCCGAAACGCTTCGTCTCCCTCCGGTCCCTCGAAAAGACCAAAGATCAACGCTTTCAGATAAAGCGGCGTCCCGCCCGTAAAAAGAGGTTTCTTTCCGCGAGACAGACAGTCGCGCACGACCGACTCAGCCCGATGCAGATACTCCACCACACTGAATTCTTCACTCGGATCCACCAGATCGATCATGTGGTGGACAACCTGAGCCTGCTCTTCCAGCGTCGGTTTGGCGCTTCCGATGTCCATCCCGCGGTAAATCGCGACGGAATCCATCGACAGGATCTCCGCATTTTCCTCCCGCGCAAATTCCAGCGCAAGTGCCGTCTTGCCGCAGGCAGTCGGTCCCGTCAGAAAGAAACAGTTTTCTGCAAAAAAAGT
>CAZRGJ010000768.1:0-721 GCA_964599445.1 uncultured Planctomycetaceae bacterium
ATTTTTCTTTGATGATACTGAATGTAGTGCTGTTAAATCTTGCGTATTTTAACTAACCGGAACAACCGGAACGTCTTATCGGCAGATTTGGAAAATTCCGTACAATCGGCATATTTTGACTTTGGGAAAAGAGAGCGGGTGCCGAAATAGGAAATAAGAAAAAGATTTTTTGTTCCTTCAGTATTTTATCGTAAGGGCAGACGATATGCGGAAAAAAAGGAATTTTTGGAAATTTTACGGTTTTTTGAGCGTTTTGATGCTGAATTTCATGCTTTTCGGTGTCTGCTCGGGGCAATCCATGCTTCCGAGGGAGCCGCAGAAGAGTGCCGGGACGGAGATTACCGTTCTGGGGGCGTCGGACTATCAAAAAGCCTCTGCTTCCCCAAAAAGCCGAAAAGAGATCTTGGGTAAGATCCCGTTTAAGAGCCTGACTCCCGATGCGCAGCAGAAGGTCATGGCCGTTCTGAAAAACGTTTCGATGTACCGTCGTCTCCCGGTCCAGATCGTGCCGTGCGAGAAGGTGCTCTACGATTTCATGACGTACCATCCGGACACGATGGTAAATATCTGGGAACTGATGGGCGTCAGCCAGATGATGCTCCGTCAGGTTGGACCAGATGTCTTCTACATGGAGGACCAGGCGGGGACGCGCGGGCAGATCGAGTGTCTGTACCGTTCGCCGGATCTCATGCTCATTTACGTTTACGGAAGCTACGAAGGG
>CAZRGJ010000768.1:731-1541 GCA_964599445.1 uncultured Planctomycetaceae bacterium
ATGGTCCTGCAGAATCAGCAGGTGCGGAGTACATCCGGAGAAAAACTGCTCGCGATCCGGCTGGATGCTTTCATGCAGATCGAAAATAACGGGGTCGAAACGCTCGCGAAGACGTTTCAGCCGCTGGTCGGAAACGTGGCGGACAGCAACCTGAATCAGGTCGCGGGATTTCTCGGACGTCTTTCGGAAACGGCTGTCGAAAACGGGTTGGGAGTCGCCCACATGGCCCGCCGTCTGGAGAGGGTGACTCCGGAAGTACGCGAGGAGTTTGCGGAAGTCGCTCTTCTGGTCGCCGGCCGAAGCGCGCCGATGAACGCACCGGCTCCCATGCCGCTCGCTTCTCCGGTCGAGTCCGCCTATCCGCAGCCTGTCTATTCCGCAGTCGGAAGCCGGGTCACGCCGGAACCAGCCGCCCCATCCGCCCCGACGGCCCCACCCTCTCCGGCTGTGCCGTACATTCCGCCGGTCCAGGGAACGAATTTCTGAAAAACTTCAGATCATGCGGAAAAGGCCTTGTGCTGTGAAACTCAACAGCGTGAGGCCTTTTTTTACGGACTTGGGGTTTTCGAAGAGTTCACCAAACCACCCCGTCAGACCTTCGGTCTGCCACCCCTCCTGTGAGGAGGGGCTTCTTGTGTGCGCGTCCGCTCATTCTGGGGGACCGCCGAAGACGGTGGAATGGTTTCGCGGCGTTTTTTTGCGGACTTGGGGTTTCTAAAGAGTTCACCAAACCACCCCGTCTCGCTGCGCGAGCTATCCCTCCGAGGGAGGAAAATTTTGTATGCGTGTCCGCGCCAGTGACCAACGGGA
>CAZRGJ010000769.1:0-1533 GCA_964599445.1 uncultured Planctomycetaceae bacterium
CGATCGGATACTCTGTTTTGTCGTATCGCTTTCCGGTATACGGATCAATACGGGTCTGGACTTTCATGTTTTTGATGACGAAAGCAAGTGCGCTTTCAAGGATCTCCGGGATGCTTCCTTCGATCCTGCGATTATCGAAAAATCTTGTTCCATCTTCTGTGACACTGCCCCGTTCCGTACCGGGAATGACCGTCGCGTTGACCGTGTACTGCGGGTAAAACATTTGAGGAAAGTCTGAAAACATCAGAACGTACATTAAGGACGGTACATTTTCACGATACAGACTGGACAATTTGAGGATGTCCGTATCTGAAAGCCGAGACAGCCGCGGATTTTCCGTCTTGAGGATTGTGAGATATTGCTTTACCTTTTCCTGATCGATCGCGATTTGAATATTTTCTTTCTGCGCAGGCCGAATATCATCCTCAAGCTGTTTTCGGAATGCTTCGTAGGAATAGACTTCATATTCGCTCATTGGTTCATCGGAATCTCCTACTCGGATCCAGGAGCCGTCAACACGCCCCTTTCCGCGATAGCAGCAGGGACGCTCCGAAATATCAACTGCCGGGATCTCTGCACTGACCACGCCTTTTCCATCCTCGAAAACCGTCAGAGTAAATGTCGGCCTGACGACTGGTTCCATCTGCTTGCACTGTTCGTTGACTTTTTTCTGGAGGTCTTCCATGTCGTATACGCCGACGACCTCGTACTCTTTTCCTTCATCGATCCCGAAGAGGATCGTTCCGCCGCCGTCCTGATTGGAAAAGGCAGAGAGCGTATCGTAAAGTTTTTTCGGACACCCCTGGTGAGCCGATTTCAGCTCAAGCTGCCGCCATTCACATTTTCTTTCCTGAACCAATTGGACCAGTTCTCTCAATTCCTGTTCCGTCATCGAAAATCTCCTTCTGTTTTCTTTTTTAATTCTTTTAAAATATATCATAAAATGAAAAGATCGACAAGCACTTTGTTGAAGAATTTTAATAAAATTTGTCTAATTTTAAAACTTTTTAATCGAAATTGTCTAAATTTAACAAAAAATTGACAAGTTTTAAAAATATTTGACTAATTTTGATGAAATTTGATAAAATTTAGCGAAATTTTATCTTGATTCGAAAATTTTAATAAAATTTTGACTAAATTTTTGCATAAAAAAAGCGCGAACGTGAGTCCGCGCTCTTCTGTGAATCGATGTCTCCAGGTGTTACTTTGAGACCCGAATCAAATGCTTCCATTGGAGTTCACGAATAACATTCAGAACTGCTCTGTGTAAAATTGTCTTTTCTACCTCATACATAGCCTGCATTGCGGAACAGATTTCCTCAATGGTCCGACCGTCAATCAGGTTTACGATATCTTTTGCAGTTGAATTCAGATAGTGAAGTTCCAACTTTTGATTACTCAAAAGGAGCATATCCCCTTCATCCCTTTTTTTCCTCCAACCAGGAAGCGGCCTCCAGGTTTTCAGTGTCTCAAAAATCATTTCGGAGTTTTCCATGTTTCCCTCTTAGATATTAGGATTCTCTCGAAAATCTG
>CAZRGJ010000770.1:0-1531 GCA_964599445.1 uncultured Planctomycetaceae bacterium
CGGCACGTTGTGGTCCGGGACCGCGAACGTTTTGTCGGTACGGCGAACCTGACGATTATTCATGCGCAGTCCCTCAAACGCCTGGGGACTGGTGACTTCGTGAACCAGCTGGAGATCAATGTAGAGGATCGTCTGCTTGCCTTCTTCGGCATGGACGATATGATGATTCCAGATTTTTTCAAACATGGTCTGAGGGGTGGCCGTACTCATAATTTCCTCACTTTCCGAAACGTCGGGAATAATGAAATCAAAAAAGGACATGAACTCTGTATATTTTAACCGATTGCGAAATTTTTTCAAGGAGGGAGAGAAAAAAATAATTCATGAAATGAAAGTGCCTTTGCGGTGAGCGTGCCGCCTGGGATACCGTCCGGAATTTCAACGGCGGACCTTTCCGGGGCCGTCGTTTTCAAAAGTGCGTCCCCTCTTTCTGCTTCGAACATCCAGCGGGAGATTTTTTGGAAAAGGATGGAATGGCTGTAGAAAAATACTCTAAAAGGCGGAATGGCCTCATGTACCGTCGTTCGCGCGTGGACTTGAGCAGGAAAATAACGGGCGCGGGATGGGGGGGGAGGAAATACGGCATAGCTCGGATTAAAACCAACATCTATTTTTCTTGTTTTTCAAGCAAACAGATGTATTCGATAAGGTTTCGCATCAGTTCCAGATCGACCCGCATTTGTTCTTGAGCTAACGGTCCCAGGTGGCGATCCGGAGCCGCAAGGTATTCTGAATCCGACTTGTATATCTTTTCCAGAAACTCCATCGGCGTCTTCTTTCCCATCCAGAACTTTGGGTATTTTTCAAAAAGGCAGCTTCTATCCGCTCCCAGCCAGAGAAACTGTAAGGCCACATTATATTGTCTGTGATACACGGCAGACGCAAGCGGAGTCAAACCGTCACGATCCCTGTATTCAATCAGTTTTTTGTCATATCCCATCAGTATCAGTGCCGGAATGAGATGGCTGGTCTGATTGCAGATCTTATGAAACAGGGTCTGCCCCATATCGTTGACATAACCTTTCAAATACGGGTGGTACTGCAAAAGAGGAAGAAGGTATTCTGCCTTATTGCACACATCCTCGACCACCAGTATTCGAAGCTCGCGCTCTCCATAATGATCATTAACGATGAGTCCGCCTACGATCACATTAGGATCGGCCCCATTTTCCAAAAGCCAAAGATAGGAAAGATGCCGCTTCAGATTCAGGACCAAGTACCAGGCCACGCCGTTTTCGCAATTCAAATCAAAATCCGGATGAGCCTTTTTAAACTCGTCCAAAGCAGCAATGTCTTCCAAAAACAGATGCCGAATATACTCCCGTACCAGAATATTTTCGGAAAAAGATTCGATAGAAGCGATTATTTCCTTTTTGGCAAAAAGATATATCTTCCGGCTGAGGCGTTTTATCCAGCAGGTAATCGGGAAGTATCGAAAGGTGTCTGCCTGCCTCTATCAGTCTATTACAGCCTACTAAACTAGGGCGTGTTCACACTTTTTCGCAGAAATTCGCGAACAAGTGCAATTTGG
>CAZRGJ010000771.1:0-1527 GCA_964599445.1 uncultured Planctomycetaceae bacterium
CCGCATCGAAACGAACGAAGACGGTACCGCCAATGTCGCGACTATCCTGAATGACGATCAGCTCCACTGCTGCGATGGTATTTTCTACGACGACAAAACGGACAAGATCTACATTAATGACAGTCAGGCAAACGCGATCCGTACGCTCGCCCGTTCGGAAAACGGCGATCATGTCTCCGGGTGGCTGTGGGTCAATGACGATACCAACGGCGAAAATGGTCTTCTCGACCAGCCGGCGGAATGCGTCGTCGTGGATGGTGTCCTCTATGTCGTGAACTTCGACTGGTCCTTCCCGGGACTGAAAAATACGACCAGCACGGATAAACCGTACTCCATCTCTGCGATCCAGATCGGTACGAAATCGGATGCCGAACTGGAAGCAGAAGGCAAAGCTCAGGCTGAAGCTGCCGCACCTGCGGAAGAAGTGAAGGCTGAAGAAGCTGCCGCACCCGCGGAAGAAGTGAAGGCTGAAGAAGCTGCCGCGCCCGCGGAAGAAGTGAAGGCTGAAGCTGTCGCACCTGCGGAAGAAGTGAAGGCTGAAGAAGCCGCACCTGCGGAAGAAGTGAAGGCTGAAGAAGCTGCCGCACCCGCGGAAGAAGTGAAGGCTGAAGCTGCCGCACCTGCGGAAGAAGTGAAGGCTGAAGAAGCTGCCGCACCTGCGGAAGAAGTGAAGGCTGAAGAAGCTGCCGCATCTGCCGAGTAGGAAATGCGCCGTTTCTTCTGAAATCAGAAATGGGGAATGGTTCGATTGCCGGGCCGTTTCCCAATGGAAAGGAAAAACAAATGACTGATCGCAAAGAGGGGAACTCCTCCATTTCTGTTCTTTCTCCCCAAAAGGTCCTCGATCTGTACTATCTGGATACGCGCTGGCACATTCTGGAAATTGGCGCAATGCTTGACCGAATGCAGCGCGGAGAGGCGGCTCATCCGGACGACGAGGCCTCCCGGACTGATCTTCGGACGGAACTTCTTCGGGAAGCTCTTCAGATCCTTGCGTCGGATTCCAGTGAACCGGATCGTGCGGAACGTCTTTTGACGCTCTTTACGAAACTGGATCGGAATCATGCCTGAATCATGTCGGGCAGGGCAGAGTTGAAGGAAACGAAAAAGAGAGGAAAAAGGACTCATGTTCATCATTCAGCCACACTATCATGCGATAGCGCGAACGGCGCAGGACTACGAAAGAATGGCTCAGTCGGGCGTTCTGTGTGTTGCGGAGCCGGCGTTTTGGGCCGGTTTTGACCGAAAATATCCGGAAACGTTCATTGACTATTTTCGCCAGATTACGGAATTTGAGCCGACGCGTGCTGCACAGTATGGGATCACGCACTACGCGTGGGTCGCGGTGAATCCGAAAGAAGCGGAAAACCCGGAACTCAGCCGCATGGTGCTTGAGAAAATGCCGGAATTTTTCGAGAAACCGAATGTTTTGGGCGTCGGCGAGACGGGGCTTCATCTGTCGTCAAAGAATGAGTGCGATATTTTTGAAGCGCAGGTCCAGCTGGCAGTCGACTACGACCAGCTTCT
>CAZRGJ010000772.1:0-1268 GCA_964599445.1 uncultured Planctomycetaceae bacterium
GGTGAGGAGTTTCAGGAACGGGTAGACGATGACTCCGCAGAGGATGCCGCTTGCGATACTGCAGAAAAACGGGATCCCCGCAAGGATCAGGAACGCCGGGAGTGCTTCCGTTTTGTCCTGCCAGTCAATGTGCGCCAGACTTCCGGCCATCAGTACGCCGACGATCACCAGCACGGGAGCCGTCACGGGGGGGACAGCTGGCAATAGAGAGGATCAGCGGCGCGAAAAAGATACTCACAAGGAAAAGCACGCCGACCGTCACGGCAGTCAGACCGGTTCGGCCTCCCGCTTCCACGCCGGACGCGCTTTCGACGTACGTCGTGACCGTTGAGTGTCCGCAGAACGCCCCAAACATCGTCCCCAGCGCGTCCGCAAGAAAGATCCGGTCCATACGCGGGATCGAGCCGTCTTCACGGATGAATCCCGCCTGATGGCTCACGCCGATTACCGTCCCGAACGTGTCGAAAACGTCCATAAAAAGCAGAATGAAAATGAACGGCACCAGGTGTTTCAGATTTGCCCAGACGCCCGCAAGATCCATTTTTCCCGCGACTTCCATCGGATCAGCCGGCATTCCGAAAACTCCGGCGATCTCCACACTTCCGAATCCCAGCGCAGCGAGCGTCGAGACGGCCATGCCGATCAGGATCGCTCCGGGGACTTTCCGGATCATCAGGACAGCCGAGACGAACAGTCCGGACCAGAAAATGGCAGAATTCGGCGTCATGAATGACCCCATCGACGGCTGGTCGTTCTCGATGACCAGAATTCCCGCGTTTTTCAGTCCAAGATACGCAATAAATAGTCCGATCCCGGCACAGATCCCCATTTTCGAGGAACGGCTCATCAGCACGAGAAGGTGATTCCGAACCTTCAGGAGCGAAATGATCAGAAAAAGGCATCCGGCAATGAAGACCGTCCCGATGGCCAATTGCCAGACGGCCGCTTCGCCGACGTTCATTCCGAGTACCAGTGCGCAGGCGGGAAAAAGCTCACAGACGGCAAAGAAATTGTTTCCCATTCCCGGCGCAAGAGCGAGAGGATAGTTCGCGCAAAATCCCATCAGAAAACACGCGAACGCACTGGCGACGCACGTCGTGACCAAAAGTGCCTCAGCCGGCATCCCGGTATCCGTTCCGATCATGGCTCCGGACATCAGCGCGGGCTGAATGCACAAAATGTACGCCATCGTCACGAACGTCACGCACCCCGCGAGCACCTCCCGCGTCAGAGTCGTGCCGTACTCCTGAAATTTAAAAAATCGTTCC
>CAZRGJ010000772.1:1278-1523 GCA_964599445.1 uncultured Planctomycetaceae bacterium
CCATGGGAATCAAACCAAAAAAGCGGACCCGGTCAATGAGGGGATGAACATTTCTCCCCGAATTCCCATATTCTACCTGAAATCGAACAAAAGTCAACCCGGACCGCCCGCCGCGTATCCGGGGCATTCAAAAAACTCCGCGTCTTCCAGTACTCGATCTTCTGAAATTCTACATTTTTTCCAACCTCCGTCGGCGGAACGAGCGCGATGCCAACGCCTTCAGGGAGGACGGCAAAACAGGTCTG
>CAZRGJ010000773.1:0-1188 GCA_964599445.1 uncultured Planctomycetaceae bacterium
CCCTCCCACCGAAACACCAAACAGTATACCGCATCCCGTGTTTCAGAAACATGGCCCGCTGGCTAGGCCGCTTGACTCGCGGGATTTCGGAGTCGAACGCAGACGTCCGAGGATCCCCCGCTCACTCAAATTCCGCGACCGCCCGAACCGGTGCACCATCGGCCTGATGGAAAGAAAGTGGAAACGCCGTCAAACGAAATTCGTTCGGCAATTTCTCAAGATTCGTCAGGTTTTCAATAAAAAGGAGTCTCTCCGCAAGCAGAATCCGATGGATCGGAAGGTCTTCGTCCTCAAACGCATCCGGAGACGCCCAGTCGAACCCCAAAAGCAGAAGGTGTTCCTGCCGCGTCAGCCAAAGGGCAGCCTCCGGCGTAAAAAACGGCGCATCTTCAAACTGCCGTCCCTCCCACGATGCTGAAAAAAGGATCCGCGGGCAATCCTGAAAGGTCTCCTCAAACGTCTCGAGCATCTCACGCGTAAGCGCAGTCCGGGGACGGACCTTTCCCAGCTTCAGGACCCTCGCAGGCCCGGAAAAAACCTCCAGCGGAAAGGCATTCAGAAACGCTCCCGACTCCAGGACATGCGCCGGTGCGTCCACATGCGTCCCCTGGTGGCTGGAAAAGCTCAGGTTCCGAAGCCGAATGCCGTCCCGCTCCCATTCCGCTTCCGAAGTCAGCAGAACAGGCGGATCACCAGGATAAACTGGAGAACTTTCGGATATTTCTCGGGTCAGGTCAAGGAATTTCATAAAAATTGTCCTGAATTCTCTGTTTTCGGGAAAAATTTCGGGGGGGACATCTTTACAAAATCGGACTTTTGTGGTATAAATCTGAAATATTTATCAGATTTTAGATTTTTCTTGTTCAGGAGAATTTATCGTGTTCAACATGACCGCTGTTTTGGGCGCCACCGGCGCTGTGGGTTCCATTATTCGCGCTTTGATGGAAGAGAGAAACTTCCCGACGAAGAACATCAAATTCCTCGCCACGGCCCGTTCGGCCGGTAAGGTCCTGAAATATGCAGGACGCGACATCGTCGTGGAAGAAGTTTGCCCGGAAGCGTTCGACGGAGTTGACCTCGTCATCAGCTCCACTCCGGATGAAACCGCTGCCGAATGGGCTCCGATCGCCGTGCAGCACGGGTGTGTCGTGGTCGATGAAAGCGCGTTCTTCCGCATGAAGGAAGACG
>CAZRGJ010000773.1:1198-1522 GCA_964599445.1 uncultured Planctomycetaceae bacterium
CCCAGATGGTCCAGGCTCTCCAGCCCCTGCACGCTTTTGGAAAACTGACCCGCGTCAACGTCGCGACGTACCAGGCGACTTCCGGTGCCGGCGTCGGCGGACAGCGTGAACTGGTCGAATCCTCGAAGGCGCACCTCGCAGGCGAAGCTTTCGAAGCGAAAACGTTCCAGTATCCGATCGCGTTCAACGTCATTCCGCAGATCGGCAATCCGAAGCACCCCGACACGTTCCCCGGATACACGAGCGAAGAAGTCAAGATGATCCTCGAAACGTGGAAGATGCTGGGCGACGATTCCATTAAAATCACTGCGACGTGCGTCCGCG
>CAZRGJ010000774.1:0-1091 GCA_964599445.1 uncultured Planctomycetaceae bacterium
TTTCATGTCCGAAGCCAAACCCGTTTCCCCGTGGAAACAGACTATCATCGCGTCAATGACGAGCTACATTGACGCGGGTTCCATCGTCGCCGGCGCAGCCGGAATGTCTCTCTGGCAGCAATATCTCGCACTGGAAAGCTGGCAGGTAGGTCTTTTGACTGCGTGCAGCTCCAACGCCATCGGTGCGGCCGTCGGCGCACTGATCGGTGGGATGCTCTGCGACCGGTTCGGGCGAAAATTCGTCTATACGTACGACCTGCTCGTCTACATTTTCGGGATACTCTTCATTGTTTTCGGAGTCAGTACGCCGGGTGTCTCGTTCACGGTCGGCTCCTGCACGCTGACGCTCGGCTACCTGCTCTTCCTTTTCGGCTACCTGACGATCGGACTGGCCGTCGGAGCGGACGTCGTGGCGTCGTGGACGCTCATCGCCGAACAGGCTCCCGCAGAAAACCGTGCCCGGCACTGCGGTTCCGCGCAGGTCTTCTGGGCCATCGGTCCCGCCGTCGTTCTACTGATGCAGGCCGCGCTGGGGTATGTACTCGGTGAGGAAAACGGACTTCTGGCCAACCGTATCGTCTTCGGGCACCTGATCCTCGTTGCGTTCGTCGTCTGGCTTCTGCGTCTTGGGATGCCAGAGTCCGAGAACTGGAAAAAAGCGAAAGAACAGGAGGCCGCCCTGATCGCGTCCGGAAAAGTCAAGCGTCTCGGCATGGTGAATCTGCTTTCGCCGGTGAACCTCAAGACCGTCCTTTTCCTCTGCGGCGTCTACGTCGTCTGGAACCTCGCGGCCGGAACGATGGGGATGCTTTTGCCGTACATTTACCAGAATGTCGGCGGGATCAGCAATTCGCTCTCCTGCGGCCTGACGGTCATTCTATTTGCCGCGTCTGCCGTCTCAACGCTCACGATCTTCATGGCACTCGGTGACCGAATCAGCCGACGGCTCATCTACTTCATCATCGGGACGCTTTTTGCACTCGGATGGGGACTTTTCCTCCTCCCCGGTGAAATGTACGCAAAGTACCAGCTGACGCTTCCGCTGGTCGGTTCTGTTCCGCTGATCTTCGTCCTGATCTCCATCCTCATCG
>CAZRGJ010000774.1:1101-1521 GCA_964599445.1 uncultured Planctomycetaceae bacterium
GGGTCGGGCCAGCAGGCATTCTACCAGCTCTGGTGCAATGAGCTTTTCCCGGCACACTACCGCGCCTCGGCACAGGGATTCACTTTCTTCGTCGCGCGCATCACCGTCGGGATCTGGACGGCCTGCGTCCCGGTCATCATGGGGAAAGACGGCAAGAATTTCGCCACGGCGGCCGCGATCATGGTCGGATTTGCGCTCTTCAGTCTCGCCGTCGGCACCATTTTCGCGCCGAATACCGCGGGAAAAACGCTCGAAGAGATCGAAAGAGAACGATACGGTGAAGGTTGAACCAGGAGGAAAGATCCATGACTGAAAAGTACGCGTGGAAAGCTCTGCTCATTGAAGGGCAGCTCGAAGAATACAAAAAACGCCATCGCGAGATCTGGCCCGAGATGGTCGAGGTGCTCAAGGAGGCCGGGA
>CAZRGJ010000775.1:0-709 GCA_964599445.1 uncultured Planctomycetaceae bacterium
GAAACCCTTGACAGAATCATGCCGAAAGATTAAAATATGTATCAGAGGGACGTCATGAGACTGCCCGACACTGTCTGAAATTTTGAAAGGAGACCCCCCTAATGATCAAAGTCGGAATTGCCGGAATCGGCTTCATGGGCATGATCCACTACCTTGCGTACCAGAATGTTCCGGGAGTTCAGGTCGTTGCGTTTTGCGAAAAATTCAACGAAGCCCGTCTGAAGGGTGACTGGACGACCATCAAGGGAAATTTTGGGCCTCAGGGCACGATGATGGACATGAGCCAGTTTGCGTGCTACACGGAACTTGAAGATATGATCGCGGACCCGAACGTCGACATGATCGACGTCTGTCTGCCGCCGAACCAGCACGCAGAAGCGGCGATCAAGGCACTGAAAGGCGGAAAGCATGTTTTCTGCGAGAAGCCGATCTCCCTCGACCCGAATGAAGGCATCGCCATGGCCCAGGCTGCCGCGGAATCCGGAAAAATGCTGAACATCGGGCATGTGCTTCCGTTCTTCCCGGCATACGATTACCTGATCGAGGCGAAACTTTCCGGAAAATGGGGCAAACTCCTCGGCGGAAACTTCTACCGCGTGACGGCTGATCCGAAATGGTTGCCGAAATACTACGACATGAACGTCGTCGGCGGACCGCTGCTCGACCTGCACATTCACGACGCGCACTTCATCCGCTACTTCTTCGGGAT
>CAZRGJ010000775.1:719-1520 GCA_964599445.1 uncultured Planctomycetaceae bacterium
CCCGTGACGGAAACGTTCCGGAATACTTCACCGCAATGTTCCACTACGATGACCCGTCCATTCTCGTGACCGCCACCAGCGGCGCGATCATGCAGCCGGGGCGTCCCTTTACGTTCGGTTTCGAGGTCCAGTTTGAAAAAGCGACGGTCCTCTGCGACCTGTTCATGGACATGCCGCTGACGGTCCTGCACGAAGACGGATCGGTCGAAAAACCAGAACTCCCGACAGGAACGGACACGCTGCCCTTCGAAATGGAGATCGCGGAAGTGGTCAAGAGCGTCGAAACCGGCATCAAGTCGGAAAAGCTCGACGGTGCGCTCGCTTCCGAGGCTCTGACGCTCTGCCATCGTGAGCTGGAATCGATCCTGGCCGGCAAAACGGTCGAGATCTGAGGTCTAACGATTCTGAATTTTTCATGAGGCGCATTTTTCGGAATGTGCCTTTTTTTATGGTTCATCCGGCAATTGCGTATCGATCCAGATCTGATTTTGCCACTGAGGACACCGGGCTGCAAAAAGTGCACAGAAAAGAAAAAAGGACTGGATCTGACACAAAATTCATGGAATGTGCAAAAAAATACGAAAATGAATTTTGATTTTAAAATCGTTGCGTGAATTTTGTGTTCTCCCTTTGGTGTGCGGTAACCGCGAGCTGCGGCGGGCATGGGCGCATCCGCACATTCAGCCTCCCCTTTTAGGGGAGGGGGACTGCCGTAGGCGGTGGAAGGGTTTCGCGGCGTTTTTTTGCGGACTTGAGGTTTCCGGAAGGTCCGCCAAACCACCCCGTCTCGCTACGCGAGCC
>CAZRGJ010000776.1:0-1520 GCA_964599445.1 uncultured Planctomycetaceae bacterium
TCGCTCCATTTCGGGAATCGGTCGAAATTGTGTCCGGAAGAAGTCGCCTGGACCCAGGACGGATTCTTCATTTCAAGGGAGAAATACGGAACGCTGCACGTATGGCACGCCATGTCGCCGAGTGCGCCGGAACCGAAGTCCCACCAGCCGCGCCACGCGAACGGATCGTAGGCACCCGGAACGTACGGACGTTTCGGAGCATTGCCAAGCCACGCATCCCAGTTCAGGTGTACCGGGACCGGAGCTTCCTGACCACGTTCGCCGCCCTGCGGCCAAATCGGACGGTTCGTCCAGACGATGACTTCTTTCACCGTACCGACGAGACCGGCGCGGACCAGTGCGATACTTTCACGCGTCGAGGTGCTCGCAACACCCTGGTTACCCATCTGGGTGACGAGATTCTTTTCTTTCGCCATCGTCGAAAGCATACGGGCTTCCGAGATCGTACGGGTCAGCGGTTTCTGGCAGAAGACCGCTTTGTTGTGTTTCATGGCCGTCGCGGCGATAATCGCGTGCATGTGGTCCGTCGTGCTGACGGTCACGGCATCAAACTGATCCGCCATTTCATCGAACATGACGCGGTAATCTTCGTAGGCTTTCGCATCCTTGAAGCGTTTCGCACCGCCCTTGAGCTGGTTGCGGTTCGTGTCGCAGAACGCCACGACTTTGCCGAAACGGTTCGCGTCATTGGAGTCGCTCGTACCTTTTCCGCCGATGCCAACCGTCGCGAAACGGACGACTTCGTTCGGGGATTCGTTGGCCAGAAGATCGCTCATGATCATCGTGGAAGCACCAGCCACAGCCGTGGTGCGCAGGAAATTACGGCGATTGGTTTTGAATGCCATTTTATGTTCCTTTTTGTTAAGGGGGGGAAATGGGGAAGGAAAAACTTTAAGTAAGTTCCAGTTTAATCCATTCCGGATCTTTTGTCAAGTGACCGAAACGTCTTTTTTTTATTTTTTCGGCAAATTTCCTCAAAAACTTGAAAATTTGCCAAATTCTCGCGTTCAGACACTCTTTGGGACGCTCCGATGCTCTCAGATCCCGTTTCGGAAGGCGTCTTCAAGGATCTCCACAGCCAGGACCACCATCTCGATGCACGGACGTTTTTTATAGTACGCTTCCGTTCGTGGTTCCGAGATCGGAGAAGGGGTCTCTTTCGCCGTCAGTCCAAGAAGTTCCCGGCAGACGATCGATCCCGTCTCCGCTTTGAAACGCTCGGCAAGCGTCTGGATGCGCGTATACTGCGCGTCTTTTCCTGCTTTGTCCGCGAGATCCTCCGGTCCCCAGAGCAGATCCACAGCGAGGACCATGCCGGAAACCGCGCCGCAAACTTCACGCATTCGGCCCATTCCCGCTCCAAAACCCGATGCGAGACGCGCCATTTCCTTACGGCTCTTGCCGCATTCTTCCGCAAAACAGACCGCCACGGCCTGCGCACAGTTCGCGCCTTCCTGGAAAAGCGCACGCGCCTGTTCTGATTTCGTCATTTTCTTCTCTCCTGTACAAAATGATTTTCG
>CAZRGJ010000777.1:0-1519 GCA_964599445.1 uncultured Planctomycetaceae bacterium
GCGGTTTTCAATAGTAGGTGACCGGGAGGCTGGAGTCGACAGCAGAGGCGGTGCCCATGTTGGGATTGAAAGTGGGGTAGGCTTCTTCTGCCGGGGCAGCGGGGACTGCCGGAGCTGCGGGGACCTGGTAGGGATCAGCCTGCGGGACGGTCTGCTGCATGGGGGCCGCGGGGATCTGGGCCTGCGTGCCGACCTGCGGAGCCATGGGAGCCACGTTCATCGGAGCGGCCGCCGGGGGAGTGAAGGAACTGATCTCGCTGTTGAAGACCGGAATTTCTTCCATCGGTGCGCCGGGATTGTATTCGGCCGTCGGATTCACGCTTCTGGTGGGAGAGTAACCCGGGCTCTGTGCACAAAGTTCCGGAGCTGCCGGAGCAGACTGTACTGCCGGAGCCGCCGTCTGGGCCAGGTCTGCGTTGAACGTCGGGTAGGTTTCTTCATACGTCACGGCATTTCCGATCTGCGGAGCCGTTTCAGCCTGAATGCTCTGCGGGGCAGCTGCGGTTTCGGCATGGAACTGCGGGTATTCGGCAGCAAGTTCCGGCTGGGCGGGCATCGGCTGGTCGAAGTCCGTTTCTTCCGTCTGTACGGCAGCGAACATGGAAGTCTGATCTTCCGCGACCGCCGACGCATTCTGAATACTTTCCGTTTCTGCCGGGGCGGAGATCTCAGCCGCAGCGTTGGACGGTGTTTCTTCCGATTCGACCACCATGTTTTCGGTGAGCGTCTGCGTTTCGTTCTTTTCGGCGTAAAGCTGCCATCCAAGGACCGCGACACAGACCGTCAGGACCGCAAACGCGCCGTTGAAGAGGACACTGCGGACATTTCGTCTGGTATTGCGGGTCTCGGTGCCGGATGTGCTTTCCGCGTAAACCGGTGCGGCAATCTGCGGCTTTTCCGATTCGGAAGTTTCCGAAACATTTTCAGCCGGCATCAGGACTTCATTTTCGCTGAATCCCTGGACCGGTTTCGGAGACTTGCGTTCCGGAGCCAGTTCGGAGATCTGCGCGGCCTGCTCAGCATTCAAAAGGCTCGCGGGGGCCGTTTCGTCTTCCCACTCACGCACATTCGCCGGAGCGATCCGTGCTCCGAGATTGACCATGCGGCTTTCCTGAACGCTGTCCAGATCTGAGATGGAACCAAAAAGCAACGCCCCGACCATTTCCAATTCAGAAACATTTCCCCCGTTGGGCATCGACGTTTCGTTCTGGTTAGTCATTTTCTCACTCCATAAAAATAGTAGATCCAAAAAAATCCTCTCTCTACTATATCGTCCAGTTCCCATACGAAAGTTTAACGATCATTCTGAATTTTCTAATTTTATCAAATGGGCAAAATAGGGAAAATGTATGTGTGTGCGAGAGTTTTTGCAAAATGAACGTTCAGACAGACGATACATTCCAATGGACCCCTTTTTTGTATCCGCAAAACGCAGCTCAGGAAAAACCGAAGAAGGGGCCGTTCGATACGACGCGAACGCGGAGAATAGGAAAAATGATCAGCAGACACGATCCAATGA
>CAZRGJ010000778.1:0-1518 GCA_964599445.1 uncultured Planctomycetaceae bacterium
GACGAAGCTCTTCAAGGTACTGCGGATCCTCCGTTTTGGATCTCAGTTCCGTGATCCGTTTACGCAGATCGGCCGGAACTTTCCCTTTTTCGTTCGTGCGCAGAGCCGAGAAAGAAGCGTCCGAGAAAAGCCGGTCGATCTCCCAGCGTTCGCGGTCGAGGCGAAAAAGAAGGAATTCCGATGCTGTCGCGTGCCCGGCGTGCCCTTTCAGAATATCGAGACGCAGAGCCGCATATTTTCCGGGTCGAAATGCGATGAACTTTGCATCGCCTGAATCGGAAAGCGTGCCGTGCTGGACCTTTTTCCATTTCCCGTCCGGAGTCTTTTTCCCCCAGATCTCGTACTCATGCAGGTACCCGTTTGGGCCGGTCGGACGCGGAAGGTACCAGATTTTTTCGAGGATCTCCGGCTTTTTGAACGTGAATTCTATGGAAAATGGGTACGCTCCCGCCTCATTCCACGGCGAATGCCAGATCGTTTCCACGACGCCGTCAAAGGCGTTTTCGATTCCTGACCCCGGCTGCGAACGATCGGCCGTCACCGTGAAATCATCGTTGGAGAGTGCCCGCCTGCATTCTTTCATCTCTTCGATCAAAGCCGGAAAATCCGCGTCTTTCCCGACCAGCCGGCTTTCGGAGTATGCGTCTGCCGCATGAGTGAAAAGGAAAAACAGAAAGAGGAGGAGCGAAAATGGATGGCGTTTCATTGAAAACCTCACGTGAGTTCTTCAGAGAAGACTGGATTCTGGAAATAAAAGGGGGACGAAAAGGCCTTGGAAAAAGGTCAAAAAGTCCCGGCACTCGGCAGAATGTCGGGACTTCAGGTCAGTTTTTCAGGAACTCATGAATTTCCCGATCAATTCAGTCAACGTACTTGACCCAGATGTTGCGGTACTGCACATTGTTGCCGTGGCCCTGGAAGTAGATGCCGCGGGCTTCATCGGCTTCGGCTTTGCGTCCCGGAGTGTGGCAGGAGATCTCAAGTCCGTCATGGATGAGGATGCCGTTGAGCGCGACGTCCACTTTGGCGTTGGCGACTTTCTGGCCGTTTTCGTATTTTGCCGGGATGATGTGGAAATCGTACGCCTGCCAGGTCAGGGGACTCTGGACGGCATTGGCGAGCGGGCGTTTCTGCTGATAGAAACCGCCGCATTCATTATTTTCGCCGCGGAGACCGAAGGAATCGAGCACCTGGCATTCGTAGGCTTCGTAGAGATAGACACCGCTGTTGGAACGGGCCTGACCCTTGGCACGCGGCATGAAGGAAAGCATGAATTCCACGTGAACGAAGCATTCCTTACCCTTTTCCAGTTCTTTCGTCACGAATTCGGCAAACATGGCGCCGGTTTCTTCGTTGATCTTGCGATAGCTGGCGATATTATCCGTGTTCGTCTTGTCCTTGGCCGTTCCGTCGTAGAGGACTACTGCACCGTCTTCGACCACACCAACGCGGTCATTCGGACGGACGAATTTCTTCGCAATGCGGTCCGGTTTGCCCGGGACGCAGAACGTCATGGTC
>CAZRGJ010000779.1:0-1518 GCA_964599445.1 uncultured Planctomycetaceae bacterium
TTTGGCCGAAGAAATTGCCTATTTTTAATTTTTGAAGTATCCTATTTAAATTTTGATCCAGGAATATTTCCTTAATTTTAAGACGCAAAGCGGAAAAGCACGGAAATTTCAGAGTTTGGCAAAAGATCCGCGCTGAGCATCCTTTTCCTTTTGGGTGCAGAGCACCATTTTCATTCTCAGCGGCACGGAACTCCAGACATTTTCGATGTGCATACCATTTTTGGGGCTGCGATCGGAAGCAAAAAAGGGCGGGTATTTTTTTCAACACACAATTTGATCCTCGGGGGGGATTTATTATGTCGGAAAACCAAAACAGCGATTCACCGCTTCAGCGCATCTTTGAAAATCTTACCGTTCTGGAAAAACGGAATCCGGATCTGAAACGCCTTTTGAGTGCGTTTGACGGCTGGCTGGCTCATTTTGTTCAGGACATTTCCGAGACAGCAGACGGGAAAACGCAGCTGGATCCGCTTCACCAAATCATCCGGACCGCCGCAGGCACAGTATCCGGCATCGGTATGGTCCAGACAAATTCCAGTCCGGAAGTGTCTTCCAATACTTCAGGGCAGCCGACGGACACGGCAGGCGGTCCATCTGGAATTCCCGATTTTTCCACGGCCGGTTTTGCTGCTGGAGGGTCTTCTCCTGCCAGCACTTCAGCTGGAACCACTTCCTCCAATCCAGCCTCACCCGGAGCACAGCAGACTGTGGTGTCCGCTTTCGGTATGACGGGTCCCTCCGGCATTTCAAGTGCGTCCGGTGTTTCTGGCACCTCCGGCATTCTGAACGCCTCCAGTGCCTCCGCTGCCAGGGAACTTCGCTTTCAGCCGTCCTCATCCTCATCTCCCCAGCCGGTTTCCGCTTCCATCACAGCTGCGGCAGAATCCGGTGAGTTCATCCCGGCATCCACAGGACATGATTTTGCCTCCCAATGGAAGGAAGAAGACATTGACCAGCTGGAAAAACGTCTTCTTCTGAAGATCGAGGCTTCTCGCTGGGCGCTGGAACGGGATCGGCTTCTGAAAATGTCCGTAGATTTCCAGACGCAGATCGAACCGCGAGACCACAATCTCCTGACGCGTGCCCGTGATCTGACGAACTGCTATCTCTGGATGAACAATCCGGAAACCGCACCAGTCATTGCGTCTGAAACGTACGAGATGCTTGCGAACGCATACGATGCGGCAGCCCAATGTGTCGGGTTCATGCATTCACTCATCGCGCTGGTCGATTCATCGCCGAAATCGCAGAGACTCAGCAGCATCCTTCGCGATACGCTCTACACGACAGCGACGGCGCAGTCTGCGCTTCGTCGGGTCACGTATGAGGTCAGCGGACGTGAAGATCAGGATCAGATCCGGATCCACCGATGGCTGACGTTCCTGACCAAGCGCTACAGCATTTATGTCAACCGGCACATGAAAAAAGATTCGCTTGCGCCGAAGGAATGCATCTACAGAATTCCGGACGACATCGCGAGACTCAAAGATCTGGTCAAGCAGTACACGCAGCGTCAAA
>CAZRGJ010000780.1:0-1511 GCA_964599445.1 uncultured Planctomycetaceae bacterium
ATCGTTTTTCAGGATCCGTTTGGCTCGATGAATCCGCGAATGACGATCCGTGCCATCATTGAAGAGGGACTGATCGTTCAGGGGATCGGTTCTCCGAAAGAACGGGAGGAACGGGTCTTTCAGGTGCTCGGACAGGTCGGACTTGAACCGTCGTGTCTGAATCGCTATCCGCACGAATTTTCCGGCGGTCAGCGTCAGCGTGTCTGTATTGCGCGTGCCCTGATCCTTCAGCCGAAATTCCTGGTTCTGGATGAGCCGATCTCGGCTCTGGATGTTTCGATCCAGTCCCAGATCATCAATCTGCTCGTGAAATTGCGAGAGGAATGCAGTCTGACGTACCTTTTTATTTCTCATGACCTCTCAGTCGTTCAGTACATTTCGGACCGTGTGGCCGTCATGTATCTGGGACAGATCATCGAAATGGCTTCGAGCGCGGAACTTTACGCACGCCCGGCGCATCCGTACACGCAGGCACTGCTTTCTTCGATCCCGACGGTCGATGAGACACGCCGGAGAAAGCGGATCCTTCTGACCGGCGACGTGCCGAGTCCCGTGAATCCGCCGAAATGCTGCCGATTCTGTCCGCGCTGTTCCCGTGCGCAGAATATTTGCCGGAAAGAAGTTCCCCCGGTCGTGCAGATCAGTGAGGAACACACGGTCCAGTGTTTCTTCCCGGACACGGAATGATCCCGCGGAGCGCAGGGAAATGTTTTGGGTTTTGAATTTTGGATCTTGGATCTTAAGTTTGAGATTTAAAAGTTTTGAGTTTTGGATGTCGGCCGGAGTGTACTGCCTTCGGCCGCTTCCTGTTTGAGGTTGGCGCGTCATGTTCATTTCAAGCACACAGAATCCGAGGATCAAGGAACTCGTTCATCTTCGTCAGGGACGCAAACGGCGTCAGGGCGGGAAATTTCTCATCGACGGACGCCGTGAAGTATTTCGGGCCGTCGCGAGCGGGTTTCCGATCCTTGAGGTCTACTTTGCTCCAGATTTTGCGGATGATGAAACGTATGCCTGGATGAAGGAATTCACCGAAGAATACGGTACGCGCATTGGAGTCCATGAGGTTACGGAGCAGGTCTTCAGCCGGATCGCGTATGGTGAACGGGAAGACGGTGTTCTGGCGGTCGCGAAAGATCCCGGTTTGACGCTGGAGGACGTTTTCGATCGGCTTCCGAAGGATCGTGTGCCGCTGGTTGGAGTCATTGAAGGAGTCGAAAAGCCCGGAAATATCGGCGCGATCCTCCGAAGTGCCGACGGTGCCGGACTTTCTGCGCTGATCGTCGCGGATCCTCAGACGGATCTTTTCAATCCGAATACGATCCGTGCGAGCTTGGGAACGATCTTTTCGATGCCCATTTGTGCGGATTCAAGCGAAAACGTGCTTGCGTGGCTCCGAAAGCATGAATTCCTGACCTACGCGGCGATCGTGGACGGTGCGATCCTCTACACCAAAGCTGACTTTACCCGGCCGTGTGCCATTGCGCTTGGAAGCGAAGCGTGGGGACTTT